>NZ_BAAFHL010000018.1:0-61134 GCF_042849955.1 Chryseobacterium barbadense | reverse complement strand
ATATTTACCCCGATAATGATAAGCATGTAATAACGACCGGTGGTTCAGGATTTGGTTTAGCGACCATTCTGGTTGGAGTGGAAAGAGGTTTCGTTCCAAGAAAAGAAGCTGTAAAAAGATTGTCCCGAATGATGGATTTTCTCGCGAAAGCAGACCGCCACAAAGGAGCCTGGTCACACTGGATCAATGGAGAAACAGGAAAAACAGTTCCTTTCGGGAAAAAAGATAATGGGGGAGATTTGGTAGAAACGGCATTTTTAACTTCAGGGATCTTAATGGTTCGCGAATATTTCAAAAACGGAAATGCAGAAGAAAAAGCCCTTGCTCAGAAATGTGATGAATTGTGGAAAGGAATCCAGTGGAATTGGTATACCAAAGGAGGAGAAAAAGTATTATACTGGCATTGGTCACCCGAATATCAATGGGAAATGAACTTTCCGCTTGAAGGGTATAACGAATGTTTGATTACATATATTTTAGCCGCTTCATCACCTACTTATTCAATCGATGCCGAGACTTATTACAAAGGCTGGACAAGAAACGGTACCTATCTTACGGATAAAACAAAATACGGATTGCCATTATATGTAAAGCACAACTATGCCGAAGAATATGGCGGTCCTTTATTCTGGGCACATTATTCTTATATAGGATTAGACCCTACAGGATTATCGGATAAACTTGTAAAAAACTATTTTGATTTGAATAAAAATCAGGTTCTTATAGACTATAAATATTGCGTTGAAAATCCAAAACAGTGGAAGGGATACGGACCAAATTATTGGGGATTAACAGCAGGCTATACAAGAAATAAAGATGGTGGAATAGGCTACACCGCACATATGCCGTCAAATGATAACGGAGTGATTACTCCTACAGCAGCTTTAAGTAGTTTTCCATATACTCCTAAAGAATCAATGGATTTTTTGAGGTTCTTATATACTCAAAAACCTGAATTCATAGGCTCGGCGGGACCGTATGATGCTACATCAATCAATTATAATGACTGGTTCACTCCAAGATATCTGGCTATTGATCAGGGAACAATCGCCCCGATGATAGAAAACCACAGAACCGGGTTTTTATGGAAACTATTCATGAACGCTCCGGAAATTCAGCAGGGATTGAAAAAACTAAACTTCCAGTCAACAAAATATGGAATAAAATAAATGAAAATTTTAATCCATCAATAGAAATGGACTTTATCCGTTTAACAAAAATAATATCAATCAGGCTTTAGCCAAAACCTAAAACCTTAATATGAAATGTAATCTAAAACATATAGTACTTCTTTTTCTGCCATTTTCCATAAGCTTACAGGCTCAGGAAATAAAAGCGGAGATGAACAAAGAAGTCAAAAAAATTGAAAAAATATCTTATGTGCTGGATTATCCTCAAAACGCAAAAGGAAATGTACCCTTAATGGTATTTCTTCACGGTTCGGGAGAAAGAGGAAGCAACCTTGAACTGGTAAAGGCGCATAGTCCGTTTACCTATAAAAACCTGATCAAAGAACCGGTTGCCATTTTAGCGCCTCAATGTCCGGCTAATTCTTGGTGGAATACGGAAACTTTATATCAATTGATCAAAGAAATCCAGTCCAAATATAAAATTGATGCCTCCAGAATTTACCTTACCGGTCTTTCCATGGGAGGTTGGGGAACTTGGAAATTAGCCATGGAACATCCGGAAATGTTTGCTGCAATAGCTCCCGTTTGTGCGCCTTCGGATCGCGTGATGGAAGCGAACGTGGACCAATTTAAAAATCTTCCCATCAAAATTTTCCACGGCGGGAATGATGATATCGTTTCACCCATCAATTCAATCAATATGTATCAGGCAGTGAAAAAAGTGAATCCTACAGCAAGTTTAACCATTTTCCCTGATGATAACCATAATTCATGGGATTCTACCTATTCAGATTCAAAATTCTATGAGTGGATGTTGTCACAAAAAAAGAAATAATTTTAATGGTAAAAATCTTCGCGAGCTTAGCTTAGTAGAACGCCTTTGCGAACTTAAAAACATATATACTTATAAATGACTTAGTGTGCTTTGCGTTTAAAATATGATTATTAAAGAAATTAAAACTATAATTTAAGAAGATAGATTTATGAAACAGTTAATTGTAATTGCAACTTTAGCTCTTTCGCCCGTATTTTCGGCGCAGGAAATGGTAACCAAGCCGGTTCAGTCCTATCAGACCGCCCAATACCAAGCGAAAAGAAAAGCCTTTGTAGAAAACCTTTTATCTAAAATGACCTTAGATGAAAAAATCGGACAGCTGAATTTACCCACTTCCGGGGATTTTACAACAGGGCAGGCTCAAAGTTCAGATATCGGAAAAAAAGTAGAACAGGGTTTAGTCGGAGGACTATTCAATATAAAAGGAGCTGATAAGATCAGGTCTGTTCAAAAAGTTGCAGTAGAAAAAAGCCGTTTAAAAATACCGTTAATTTTCGGAATGGATGTCATTCATGGGTATGAAACAACATTTCCTATCCCATTAGGTTTAGCCGCTTCATGGGATATGAATTTGGTTCAGCAATCGGCAAGAGTAGCAGCTAAAGAAGCTTCTTCAGATGGAATCAACTGGACCTTTTCGCCTATGGTGGATATTTCCCGTGAACCAAGATGGGGAAGAGTTTCCGAAGGCTCTGGTGAAGACCCGTATTTAGGAAGCGAAATTTCTAAAAATATGGTATACGGTTACCAAGGAAAAGACCTGTCAGTAGAGAATACCATTTTAGCCTGTGTAAAGCATTTTGCACTATACGGAGCCGGTGAAGCAGGAAGAGATTACAATACCGTAGATATGAGCCACGTGAGAATGTTTAATGAATATTTTCCCCCTTACAAAGCTGCTGTGGATGCAGGAGTTGCCTCTGTAATGGCTTCTTTCAACGAAGTGGATGGAGTTCCTGCAACGGGAAACAGATGGCTTCAGACCGAAGTTCTCAGAAAAAT
This sequence comes from Chryseobacterium barbadense, assembly GCF_042849955.1. Classification (NCBI taxonomy): domain Bacteria; kingdom Pseudomonadati; phylum Bacteroidota; class Flavobacteriia; order Flavobacteriales; family Weeksellaceae; genus Chryseobacterium; species Chryseobacterium barbadense. Next base: position 58,167 of record NZ_BAAFHL010000018.1, on the reverse strand, counting down.
GTGGGGCTTTAAGGGATTTGTAGTCACAGATTACACCGGGATCAATGAAATGATCGAACATGGAATGGGAGATCTTCAACAGGTTTCTGCATTAGCTTTAAAAGCGGGAGTAGATATGGATATGGTAGGAGAAGGCTTCCTGAAAACATTAAAAAAATCGTTAGAAGAAGGAAAAGTTACCCAGGCTGAGATAGATGCTGCCACAAAAAGAATCCTTGAAGCAAAATATGATTTAGGTTTGTTCGATGATCCTTATCGTTACGGAGATGCAAAACTGGCTGCGAAAGAAGTCTACAATATGGAAAACCGCAATATCGCGAGAAATGTTGCCGCGCAGTCAATGGTTTTAATGAAAAATGAAAATCAGGTACTTCCATTGAAAAAATCAGGAACTGTGGCTGTTATTGGCCCTTTGGTAAACAATTCATTAAATATGCCCGGAACCTGGAGCGTTGCTGCTAAACACGATAAAGCAGTTTCCTTGATGCAGGGACTTCAGGCTAATTTTGGAAAAGAAGTGAAATTCCTTTCCGCAAAGGGCGCCAACATCGATTATGATGCTAAACTGGAAGATATCTACGCAGCGCACGGTAAAAAAACAGACAGAGACAACCGTTCTAAAGAAGCTTTATTGAAAGAAGCTTTAGACGTCGCAAATAAATCAGATGTTATCGTTCTTGCCATTGGGGAATCCGCCGAAATGAGCGGAGAATCATCCTCGAGAACCGAAATCACGATTCCGCAATCTCAGGTAGATCTTCTCAATGAATTGAAGAAAACTGGAAAACCAATTGCTGTCGTACTTTTCACAGGCCGTCCTTTAGCATTAACCAACATCAAAGATACCCCTGATGCTATTTTGAACGTTTGGTTTGCCGGCTCTGAAGCAGGAAATGCCATTTCAGACGTATTATTCGGGAAAGTAAACCCTTCCGGAAAACTTCCAATGACTTTCCCAAGAAGCCTGGGGCAGGTTCCGATCTATTATAATGCTAAAAATACCGGGCGTCCTTTAGCTCAGGATAAAGTAGATAAATGTATTTACGAAAGATTCCGTTCCAACTATATGGATGAGTGTAATACCCCGTTATATCCTTTTGGCTATGGGTTAAGCTACACGAAATTCAACTATTCCGATATTGCCATTTCCAATGCCAATCCAAAAGGAAACCAAACTATTCAGGCTTCGGTTACCGTGACCAACTCCGGAAATTATGACGGAGCAGAAGTGGTGCAGCTATATATCAGAGATATGGTAGGAACCATTACAAGACCGGTAAAAGAACTGAAAGGCTTCCAGAAAGTATTCCTGAAAAAAGGAGAATCTAAGAAAGTAACCTTTGACATTACCCCGGAAAGTTTGAAATTCTACAACGGAGAATTAAAATACGATTGGGAGCCGGGAGAATTTGATATCATGATCGGAACCAATTCCGATGAAGTAAAACATTCAAAAATCAACTGGACGAAATAATTTTATAAGCCACTCGTTTTGAGTGGCTTTTTTGTATCTTAGAATTAAAATTAACTAAAACCATACTTTTGGCATAATTTTTACCAGTCAGAAAACAAAAATTTAGATATGAAAAAAACAATTTTACGTAGCGCCATATTTGTTGGCTCTTTAGTTTCCGCTCAGAACACATCACATGTTGTAGGAGCCGACAGAGATGTTCATGGCTGCATCGGTTCTGCAGGCTATACTTATTCACAAATCAAAAATGATTGTGTAAGGGTTTTTGAACAAAAAATCAAGTTAAATGAAGTGAGCACAGATAAAAGCTATACCACAATGACGGCTGTGATTTTCAGTAAAAATATGAAGAAGGCGGAAATATTTATTTCTGACGAAAACGCCAAGAGTATTATCCTGGAAAAGCAAGGGAAAAGCAAAATCTGGAAAAGCGGGAGCCATATTAAAGATAAATACGTTTTAGTTCCCTATAAAAAAACAGGATATCAGCTTAAAAAAAACAATGTTGTTATTTACCAATAAAAAAAAATTAAAATAAAATCAATCAATCCGTTCTTTTGAACGGATTTTTTTATATCATTCAATTTAAAAATGTGTATATTGGTAGTACCAAATTAAGCGGAATCCGAAAAGCACACAGAGTAGGAAAAAACCAAAAAACTTTAATATGAAAAATCTAAAAAAACTTTCAAAACAGGAATTGAAAATGGTGTATGGAGGAATTCCTCAATGCTTACCAGGTTATTACTGGTGTTCAGTATTTAGAAAATGTATTCCTGTGGGATCAGACTGCGGTATTTCAATTGAATAATCCCGATTATTCCAATAAACAAAAACAAAGGTCGCCGAATAGGCGGCTTTTTTTGATTATTGATGATGCATAATTCAGTTTAGCTGCAATTAAAATCTGTCTAATCACTCTGCTCAATCGGGGATAAAATAAACCTTTTAATCAAACAATTTTAATGTATCCGAAAAGAACATTTCCAATTTTTATCTCTCACCGAAAAACCGTATTTTTGCATATCTAAAAAGTAAAAGAAAGAATGAATTCCTACAAAAATCCATTGGAAGAGCGCTACTCCAGTGAAGAAATGTTATTTAACTTCTCACACAATAATAAATTCCGTACCTGGAGACAACTTTGGATCGCTCTTGCTGAAATCGAAAAAGACCTTGGTCTTGAAATCACAGACGAGCAGATTGCTGAATTGAAAGCTAATGCTGAAAACATCGATTATGAAAAAGCAGCTGAGTATGAAAAGAAATTCCGTCATGATGTAATGGCTCACGTTCACACGTATGGTGATGTAGCACCTTCAGCAAAAGGAATTATTCACTTGGGAGCTACTTCGGCATTTGTAGGAGATAATACAGATTTAATTCAGATCCGTGACGGACTTTTAATTTTAAAGAAAAAGTTAGTGAACGTGATCAAAAGTTTAGCAGACTTTGCGATTCAATATAAAGACCTTCCTACTTTAGGATTCACTCACTTCCAGCCGGCTCAGTTAACAACGGTTGGTAAAAGAGCTACGCTTTGGTTGCAAAGTTTGGTTCTGGATATCGAAGAGCTTGATTTCTTCCTGGAAACATTACGTTTCAGAGGAGTAAAAGGAACTACCGGAACTGCTGCAAGTTTCCTTGAGCTTTTTAATGGAGATTATTCTAAAGTAAAACATTTAGATAAAGAACTTTCAAAAAGATTCGGGTTTGAAAAAGTTTTCGGGGTTTCAGGACAGACTTATGACAGAAAAATCGATGCTAAGGTAGTAGCTTTATTAGGAAATATCGCTCAGTCGGCACATAAATTCACCAACGATTTACGTTTGCTTCAAAACCTTAAGGAAATTGAAGAACCATTCGAGAAAAACCAGATCGGTTCATCGGCAATGGCTTATAAGCGTAACCCGATGAGAAGCGAAAGAATCGGAGCATTAGCAAAATACGTGATGTCTTTAACCACAAGTTCCGCCATGGTAGCTTCTACACAATGGTTTGAAAGAACATTGGATGATTCTGCGAACAAAAGATTAACAATTCCTCAGGCGTTCTTAGCTGTGGATGCCATTCTTTTGATCTGGAACAACATCATGAATGGAATTGTAGTATATCCAAACAGAATCAATAAGCATATTGAAGAAGAATTACCTTTCATGGCGACAGAATACATCATCATGGAAGAAGTAAAAGCAGGTGGAGACCGCCAGGAAATCCACGAAGTGATCAGGGTTCACTCCATGGAAGCTTCCAAGCAGGTAAAAGTAGAAGGAAAAGAAAATGACCTGATTGAAAGAATCTTAAACGACGATTCTTTAAAACTGGACAAATCAAAATTAAAAGAAGTATTAGACCCTAAAAACTTTATCGGGTTTGCTCCGATTCAGACGGAAGAATTCATCAAAAATGAAGTTCAGCCGATCTTGGACCAGAACAAAGACCTGATAGGATTAGAGGCTGATCTTAAAGTATAATAGAGTATGCAGTCTTTTCGGCTGCATATTTTTTTTCAACTCCAAAGAATATGAAGAAATTACTTTTGCTGATCGTATGGATGCCGATGCTTGCTTTCTCACAGGAGGAAGAGGTATTGAGGTATTTTATCTCAAAAGATACATTGGTTGGAGTAAAAAATCAGAAAGGAGAAATTGTTGTTCCTGCTCAATTTAGAGTATATTCAGCACTCGAAGATGGAGATTTGGTAAAAGGAAATACCATTTTCTTTGACGGTTGGAAAAAAGAAGAAGGTGATAAAAAGAATATGTGGGGATATGTCTATGATCGAAAAGGGAACTTTTTATATAGACCTTACTTTTATGATAACGGCGCCGATTTTTTTGAAGAAGGGGTACAAAGATTTGTCAAAAACGGAAAAGTAGGATTTGCCGACAGAAACGGAAAAGTGGTTATTGAACCCAAACATGATTTTGTTTCCCCTTTTAATTATGGATATGCCGCTTTTTGTGACGGATGCGACTGGGAGAAAACGGAGGATGAGCATAAAGCAATGGTTGGCGGAACATGGGGAGTAATGAATTTTAAAGGAGAGATCGTTCGACCCATTGCAAAGAAATCTGAAAAAGATGTGGAACAGAATGGGAAATATTATCCATATCCGTTCGAATACAATGAAAAAGAGAAGAATATCCTTCAGTTCTTTGAAAAACAGAACAAACTGCTTTCAGGCATCAATTATGTGAACTACTATAATGAGCTGTCTGACAATGAGAAAAGATTGTTCTTTGAGATTGTTGAAAGGCCGAAAGAAAATTTTCCCTACTATAAAATTTATGCGTATGATTATATGAAGTATTCAACAAGTTTAATGAAATTTATAGTTTCGGAAGACGGCAAAAATATATATGCTGCAGATTTTTTTGATGAAGAAGAAAAAATTCCTTTTGATAAATGGCTGAAAGAAGAAATAAAAAAAGCCGAAAAATATCAGAAAAAGAATACGGACAATCCCAATAAATTTAATAAATAAGTCTAATAATATTTAATATCTGACATCTAATGTCTAATAACAAAAGAATTTTCGTAGAAAAAAGAGGAATTTTCGATGTAGAAAGTCCAAAAATTTTTGATGAAGTAAAAGCGGTAGTACCATCCGTGAAAACCGTAAAAGTGTACAATGTATATGATATTTTCGGGTTGAATGATGGTGAATTTGAAAAAGTGGTCAACAGTACATTTGTAGACCCTGTTACCGATATATTGCACACCGAGAACCCTGCAACAACCATTCATTTTGCCATGGAATTTCTACCTGGTCAATATGATCAGCGTGCAGATTCGGCCCAACAATGTATCGCTTTACTGACGGAGAATGAAAAATCAAAGGTAAGAAGTGGAAAGCTGATCGAATTTGAAGGTGTTTCTGAAGCTGATCTTGCTAAAATCAAAGATTTATTAATCAATAAAGTGGAATCTCAGGAAAAAGACCTTACTATTCTGGACATTCCAGCAGAAGAGCAGCCTTCAAAAGTGATTATTCATGAAAATTTCATCAACTTTAATGATGCTGAGCTTGAAAACTTCTACATCAACCATGGTTTTGCTTTAGGATTGGACGATTTGAAATTCATTCAGGAATACTTCAAAACAGAGCAAAGAAACCCTACGGAAACTGAATTAAAAGTATTAGACACGTATTGGAGCGACCACTGCCGTCACACTACTTTTGAAACGGAACTTACGGATATTCAGTTTGAAGGTAAATTCAAACACACATTAGAAACTATTTTCAATGATTATATCGAAAAAAGAAAATTCTTAGGCCGCGAATTAAAGCCGATTTCTTTAATGGACCTGGCAACCGTGTGCGGAAGATATTTCCATAAAACCGGAAAGCTTGAAAACCTTGTGGTTTCAGACGAGATCAATGCTTGTACTATCCAGATAGAAGCAGAATACGACGGTAAAAAAGAACCTTGGTATTTGCTATTCAAAAACGAAACACACAACCACCCGACGGAAATTGAACCTTTCGGTGGAGCTTCCACATGTTTAGGAGGAGCCATCAGAGACCCGTTATCCGGAAGATCTTTTGTATTCCAGGCCATGAGGTTAACGGGAGCTGCGGATGTGCTGGAACCTGTTGATCAGACATTACCGGGGAAATTACCTCAAAAAACAATCACAAAACAAGCTGCCAACGGGTATTCTTCTTACGGAAATCAAATCGGTCTGGCTACAACAATGGTTTCTGAGATCTATAATGAAGGCTATAAAGCTAAAAGAATGGAAGTCGGTTTTGTTACAGGAGCTGTTCCTGTAGACTGGGTGAGACGTGAAAAACCTGAAGCCGGAGATTCCATCATCATTTTAGGAGGTGCAACAGGTCGTGACGGAGTAGGTGGAGCAAGCGGAAGTTCAAAAGAACAGGACGAAACCTCTATTCACACGATGAGCTCAGAAGTTCAGAAAGGTAATGCAGTGGAAGAGCGCAAAATCCAAAGACTATTCAGAAAGCCTGAAGTAACAAGGCTTATCAAAAAATCCAATGACTTCGGAGCTGGGGGTGTTTCTGTGGCAATCGGAGAAATTGCAGAATCTTTAGAAGTCAACTTAGATGTTTTACCATTAAAATATGAAGGATTAAATGGAACCGAGCTGGCTATTTCCGAATCTCAGGAAAGAATGGCAGTGGTTGTTGATCCTAAAGATAAAGAACAGTTCATCAAGTATTGTGAAGCGGAAAACATTGTTGCTGTAGAAGTGGCAAAAGTAACCGATTCCGGAAGAATGCAAATGTTCTGGAAAGGAGATAAGATCGTTGACCTTTCAAGAGAATTCCTGAACACGAATGGTTGTTCTAAAAATCAGGAAGTGAAAATCACGCATCTTGAAGAAGTAAAAGCAGAAAATAAACCTTTCACAGAAGAAGCATTCTTACAGATTTTAGGCGATAAGAACGTAGCATCTCAAAAAGGATTGCTGGAAATGTTCGACTCTTCAGTAGGAGGAACAACAGTAGCCATGCCTTTAGGCGGAAAATATCAGCAGACTTTAATGGAAGGTTGTGCTCAGACACTGCCTGTTTTAGGAGCAAAAGACATCGAAACGGTTTCTTTGGCAAGTTGGGGATTCGATGCTGAAATATCCAAGCAAAACTCATTATTGGGAGCTTCTTATGCCGTAGTGGAAAGTGTGGCAAAGATCGTTGCCATGGGCGGCGATTATAAAAATATCAGATTGAGCTTCCAGGAATATTTTGAAAAATTAGGGCAAAACCCTGAGAAATGGGGTAAACCTTTAGCATCGCTTTTAGGAGCTTATGATGCTCAAATTAACCTTGGTTTGGCTGCCATCGGAGGTAAAGATTCCATGAGTGGAACCTACCAGGATCTGAACGTTCCGCCAACATTAATTTCATTCGCTTGTGCGAACGGAGAAAAGAAAAATATCATCTCTCCGGAATTTAAACAGGCAGGAAATAAATTGTATTTCTTCAACCATATTCTGCAGGAAAACGGACTTCCCAATTACGTTAGTTTGAAGGCTGCTTTCGAATTTATTTTCGAAAATATCAAAGCAGGAAAAATCGTTTCCGTTAAAACTGTTAAAGAAGGGGGTGTTGCAGTAGCGTTAGCAAAAATGAGTTTCGGAAACAGATTAGGTGCAGAAATTAATGAGTTTGATGAAAGCACATTATTAGCTAAAAATATCGGAAGCCTGATCATCGAATCTACAGAAGAATTAAGTTCTGTGAATCTTCAATTGATTGGTGAAGTTCAAAATTCAAATATTTTGAAAATCAGTGGTTTTGAGTTTGAAATCGAAAAATTACTTGATGTTAATACCAAAACATTTGAGAACCTTTTCCCAACCATCGAAAAAGATAAAATAACGATTGAAATCGATGAGAAACTCAACTCAGTCAACCCAAGAAATATCATCATTAAAAAACACGGAATTGCACAGCCGAAAGTTTTTGCTCCGGTTTTCCCGGGAACAAACTGTGAGTACGAAACCATGAATGCATTCCAAAAAGAAGGAGCCATTGTCAGCAGTTTACCACTGAAAAATATCAATCACCAGTTGCTGGATGAAAGCATCGATGCATGGGTGGAAGAAATTAAACAGTCACAAATTTTAGCATTCTCCGGAGGGTTCTCTGCAGGTGACGAACCGGATGGTTCTGCCAAGTTTATTGTGAACGTTTTGAAGAACGAAAAGATGAAAAATGCGGTTCACGATCTGTTGGAAAGAGACGGAATGATCATCGGGATTTGTAACGGGTTCCAGGCTTTGATTAAATCCGGATTATTACCTTACGGAGAAATTAAAGAACTGGATGAAAATTCTCCAACGTTAGCTCATAATGCCATCAGAAGACATATCTCTCAAATGGTAAATGTAAAAGTTGTCAACGATGAAAGTCCATGGCTGAAAGGAATGAAAGATCTGGTATTCACTATTCCGATCTCTCACGGAGAAGGACGTTTCATGGCTTCTCAGGAAGAAATTGAGAAGTTATACAAAAACGGACAGGTGGCAACACAATACATTGATTTCGATGGAAACATCGCTCACGGAATGCCATTCAATCCAAATAATTCATTATTCGGAATTGAAGGAATCACCAGTGCATGCGGAAAGATCTATGGTAGAATGGGACACCCTGAACGTTTTACAGAAGGCCTGATGAAAAACATCCCGACTGCAAACTATCACAACATCTTTAAAAATGGTGTTGAGTATTTCAAATAAGAAATAATAATGATCAATATAGAAAATGACTGTCGGTAATGGCAGTCATTTTTATGTATTAGAATATAACTTTGAACAAAATATTAAAAAAGTATGAAAAAAATAAGGTACGGATTATTCTTCGGCGACAGCATTACGTATGGAGAATATGACGGCGTTTTCGGCGGCTGGGTAGATATTCTGAAAAGATATGCATTACAGCAATTCCATGAAGGGAAGGACGAGCTTATTCTTTTTAACCTGGGGATCGGCGGAGAAACCACAGAAGGATTGATCAAAAGAATGCCCCACGAATTAAGTGCAAGGAACTCTGCGGACGGAAATATCGTCTTTATAGCTTACGGAGCAAACGATCTTGCTGCAAAAGATGGAGAGAAGTTGGTAAATCCTGAACAATTTAAAAGTAATATTCTCACAGCCGTTCAGCATGCGAAACAATTTTCCCAAGATATTTATCTGGTGAGTATTTTGCCTTTTTCCTCAAAACTGGATGGGGTGGTTTCGGCGACTGGGAAGGTGAGAATAAGTGATGATGTTTTAGTTTACAATCAGATTCTTAAAGATACTGTCATTGAAAATTCACTAACCTATATTGACTTTTATTCCGCATTTTTAGAAGATAAAGAAATCTTGCTTTCAGGAGATGGAGTGCATCCCAATGAAAAAGGATATGGAATGATGGCGGAAATAGCCATACCCATCATAGAAAAATATTTATAATGCTTTATTTTCTTACGGAAACCCTGCAAAAAGAGCAGGTTCAAATAGAGACTTTCGGTCGATCGTTAAACGGACAAAGAGATATTTTAGTAGGTATCAGCTAGAGATACTGGAAATTACAGATTCTGAAGTATTGCGAAAAAGCAATCAGAAATATCACCCGATTTTAGAATTTTCGGAAATACCAAAGACGAAATAGAAGGAATGTTATTTGAAGTTACCGACGAAGAAATTCTTCAAGCTTATGAATATGAAAGTGGAGGGTTATAAAAGAATTGAAACCATATTTAAATCCGGGAAGACTGGTTTTATCTATGTTGGAAAATAATTATAGCACAAACCACGCTAATTTTTCGTGAATAACACAAACATCTGTGTAAATCTGTGAAATCTGTGGTTAAAAAATGAAATTAATTAAAAATATATTTCCAGTAAACAGCAATTCCAACGATCAAAGAAACAATGGTCATCAGCAACACTGCTCCTGCGGAAATGTCTTTAATGAAACCTATTCTCTTATCAAAATCCGGCTGAATGATATCGCAGATTTTTTCAATGGCTGTGTTGAAAATCTCGGCACTTAACACACCAAAAGAAACAATGAGGATAAGTGCGGCATCGAAAGTGGAAAGTTGTAAATAAAAAACCAGGAAAAGATTGATCAAAAAGGCAACAACCTCAATCTGAAAATTCCTTTCACTTTTCAGCATCAGGAAAACCCCTTTGAAAGCATTGAAAAAACTTTTATGAACAGGTGGTTTTCGCATGGAAGTATTTTTTAACAAATATAAAACTTACTGGTCAATGAATTGTTTTTAATTATTAATTCGGGTAATTCTACTTAATTTAGGAAGAAAATATTTCCGTTACAGGAATTTGAATCATAATATCTGGTTTGAAAACAGACGAATGATCTTTGTTAAAAACTCATAGATATTATTTTTTTCTTTCTTGCATCTATTTATTATATTTGTAAAAACTTATTATTAAAATCTATGAAATTTATTATTTCAAGTGGTGAACTGCAGAAGGCTTTGCAAACTGTAAGTGGCGTAATATCAAGCTCTCAATCGAGACCTATTTTAGAAAACTATCTTTTTGAGTTAAACGAAAATAATGTTACCATTACAGCATCTGATGGCGAAACAACTCTGGTGACTTCTCTTGAAGTGAAGTCTGAGGATTCGGGGAAATTTGCCGTTCCTGCTAAAATTTTTCAGGATTTTATCAAAACCTACGGTGAACAGCCTTTAACGTTTTCTGTGAAAGATAATGCGGAAGGAACCGGGAGCCAGTTAGAGATTTTGGATGAAAAAGATAATTTCGCAGTAGCATTGGATAATGCAGACGATTATCCTGAATTGCCGGAATTTGATGCCGCTCAGAGTGTAACCATGTCTGCCGGAGTTTTATCCGAAGCATTAACCAATACACTTTTTGCAACAAGCAACGATTCTCTTCGTCCGGTAATGACAGGGGTTCTTTTCCAGTTTGGAGAAAATGAAACCAATTTCGTTTCTACAGACTCTCACAGATTGGTGGTATACAAAAGATCTGATCTGATGAATGTGGAGCCGATGGAATTCATCATGCCTAAAAAGCCTTTGACAATTTTCAAAAATATCTTAGCGAGCTCTAGTGATGATGTAACCATCGAGTTCAATGAGAACATGGCTAAGTTTACTTTTGGTAAACATATCTGGATCTGTAGATTGATCGACGGGAAATATCCTAATTATACAGCGGTAATACCAAAAGAAAATCCGAATGTATTGACGATCAACAGAAATCTTTTATTAGGCGCTATTAAAAGAGCATCCATCATGTCCAACAAATCTACCAACCAGGTAAGATTCAAGCTTTCCGGAAATATTTTACATCTTCATGCAGAAGATACGGAATATGCAAACAAAGCAGACATGCAGATTCCTTGTGACTATAACGGAGAAGACATCAACATCGGGTTTAGCTCTAAGTTTTTAACGGAAATGCTGACGATTCTTGGTTCCGATGATATCACCATGAAAATGTCGCAGCCAAACAGACCGGGAATTATTGAACCTCTTGACGGTCTCGAAGACAACGAAAATATCTTAATGCTATCAATGCCGGTCATCGGGTTATAAGATTAACAGATAAAAATATAAAGGGGTTTGAATTTTCAAGCCTCTTTTTTAATGATCAATTTCAATTTTCATTGTGATGAAGAAAATAATTATTTTAAGCTTTTTATTTCAATGTATTTTTCTGTTTTCCCAAAAAAACATCAAGGTTTATTATGAGAAAAAAGGAGACACTATGGTTTACTATGCCGATAATCAGGAAATTTATCCTGTATCTTTTGTATTCTCCGGCCAACCGGAATTATTAAATATGAAAAGCCCGGAAACCTTTAAAACAACTCAGGTTTTGCCATCAAAATCTTTAAAAAACAGAGTAGCATATTTTATAGCAGGAGATAAGTTGGAAAAATGGGGAGTAAAAAAAATGCCACCGTATATGATCTACATAGGTGATGTTACCTTAAAAACCTATGATTCCAACTATCAATATGATCTGCCTTACCGAAAAGGAAAATCCTATACTATTTATCAGGGATACAATGGAGTCTTTTCTCATCAGAATGAAAATTCCTTGGACTTTACCATGCCGGAAGGAACTGAGATTGTAGCAGCAAGAGATGGCTTGGTCATAGAATTTGTTAAAGATAACAATTCCGGCTGTCCTACAAAAAACTGTTCCAATCAGGCTAATTATATTACTATTCTGCATTCAGATGGTACTTTTGCACAGTATTATCATTTAAAACAAAATGGAGTAATGGTAAACATCGGTGATCAGGTAAAAAAAGGAGATCTTATAGGGCTAAGCGGTAATACAGGATGGAGTAAAGGCGCTCACTTACATTTTGTATGTTATTTGGTGAAACCTGAAGAAGCTAAGTTCAGAAAAACGGTTAAAACCCTTTTCAGAACCGGAAATGGTGCTAAAGCGGAATATCTTATGGAGAAAAAAACTTATGTCAAGGAATATTAAATTATGAAAATATCATTAATTAGATGACGTACTATCATCTGCGTGATTTGTAGAATCTGCAAGAGAATAAGAGCGTAAATTAGGAAAAATGTATCCATTTAAATTCGCATCTAAATTTCGCTATCTCTCAAAAAAACACGACATTTGTACATTCAAAAATTCAAGTAAAAATTATTCAAAATAATTTATGAAAATATCAAACAACTGGCTGAAAGACTTTATCAAAACGGAAATCAAACCTGAAAGAATCGGGGAGTTTCTTACGGATATTGGCCTTGAAGTGGAAGGGATAGAAAAGTTCGAAAGCGTAAAAGGAAGTTTGGAAGGAATCGTTGTAGGTAAAGTATTAACCTGCGAAAAACATCCGAATGCAGATAAATTGAAGAAAACAACTGTTGAAATAGGCAACGGGAAAGTATTAAACATCGTTTGTGGTGCTCCTAACGTGGAAGCCGGACAAACTGTACCTGTCGCCGTAGTTGGAACTAAAATTTACGACAAAACCGGAAACTTTTTCGAAATTAAGGAAGCGAAGATAAGAGGCGAGGTTTCTCAGGGAATGATTTGTGCTGAAGACGAATTGGGACTGAGCGAAGATCATGGTGGAATTATGGTGCTGGATGAAACCAAATATGAAGTAGGAAAGAATTTTGCGGATTATTTTGAATTGACCAACGATGAAGTTTTTGAGATCGGCTTAACGCCGAACAGAACGGATGCGATGTCTCATTATGGCGTAGCAAGAGATCTGTATGCTTATCTGTCAACCAACAAACAGAAATCAGAGTTTGAAAAAGTATCTTCCCAGCCTTTGAATAACGAAGGTTCCCATGAATTTACTTTAGAAGTGGAGGATGGTGAATTGTGTCCAAGATACATCGGAGCTGTAATAGAAGATGTAAAAGTGGCGGATTCTCCGGATTGGTTAAAAGACAGATTAAAAGCAATCGGATTAAGCCCGATCAATAACGTAGTAGATATTACCAATTATATTCTTCATGGCTACGGACAGCCGCTTCACGCTTTTGATGCAGATAAAATTGCGGACAAAAAGGTAAAAATAGGAACCGTAAAAGAAGGAACCAAATTTACTACTCTTGATGGAGTAGAAAGAACATTGAACGGTTCTGAAATCATGATCAAGGACGGTAAAGATACCCCGATGTGTATTGCCGGAGTTTTTGGTGGAGCGCATTCCGGAGTTTCTGAGGAAACGAAAGCCATATTCCTGGAAAGTGCTTACTTCAATCCGGTAGCGGTGAGAAAAGGAGCTAAATTCCACGGATTGAATACCGATGCTTCTTTCAGATTTGAAAGAGGGGTTGATCCTAATATTACAAGAACAGCCATTACCCACGCCATTAAAATGATTCAGGAAATCGCCGGCGGAAAAATGGTAGGTGAATTATTGGAAGAATACCCTAAAAAAATAGAAGATCATTATGTGATCATCAGGTTCTCGAAGATTGAGCAGATCTTGGGAACTAAAATTCACAGGGAAAAAGTAAAGGAAATTTTAAAGGCTCTTGAAATCCAGGTGTTGAATGAAATTCAGAACGGTTTCGAAATTTCTGTTCCGGCTTACAGAGCTGATGTAACAAGAGAAATCGACGTGATTGAAGAGATTTTAAGAATCTATGGATACAACAAGATCGACGCCCCACAGAAGATTTCCTTCACACCTGTAAAGCTTAGTGCACAGGATCAGGATGAATTAGAGAACAATTGGGCAAGAACGTTACAAAGCTTAGGCTTTAACGAAGTAATGAACAACTCATTAACTTCCGTAAAAGATGAAACGGATGCCGTGAAATTGTTAAATCCTTTAAGCGGAGATTTAGCATTTATGAGAAAATCTTTATTGGAAGGGCTTCTTCAAAATGCAATCTATAATATTAACAGAAAAAATCAGGATATCAAATTCTTTGAATTCGGAAAGATCTATCATAAAAGAGAGCAATACGAAGAAAGAAAGCAATTGGCGATCCTGGTTACAGGAAGAGATGTGGCGGAAAACTGGTTACAGCCGAAGTCTGTGACAAGTTTCTATAACCTTAAAGCTTATGTGAAAGTCCTATTGGAAAGACTTTCCATCGATTATAAAGAAGTGGCTTTATCTGATGAGAGATTCTCTGATGCCTTAGCGTATGAAGCAGAAGGAAAAACATTGGTGAGAATCGGAAAAGTATCTTCAGGCTTGCTAAAAGATTTTGATATCGACCAGGAATGTTTCTATGCGGAAATTGAATTGGAATTCGCACAGGAACTGCGTTCTAAAAACGAACTTAAGTTTAAAGATATTCCAAAATTCAACAAGATCAGAAGAGATTTAGCTTTATTGATCGATAAGAATGTCAATTATCAGGATTTGTATCAGACTGCAAAGAAAAATAAATCTCCGTTCATTAAAAACATCAACCTTTTTGATGTATATGAAGGGAAAAACCTTCCGGAAGGAAAGAAATCTTATGCGATGAGTTTCGAGCTTCTGAATGAGGAAAAAACATTGGAAGAAAAAGAAATCTCAGAAGTAATGGATTCTCTGATCAAAGCATTCCAGAAAGAATTCAATGCTGAATTAAGATCTTAAGACAAAAACAGCATATCAATAGAAGCGGGCTAAAGCCCGCTTTTTTTATGGGCAGTTTTGAGGACTTTAGCCTAAAGAATATCAGGAAATTATGCTGATTTTTCAGTGAAATAGAAATGTTAACGGAATAATAAAATCGCCGGAAAACCGTTCAGATAATATAATTTCCGTAAATTTGGTTTAATCTAAAAAGAAAAAAATGAAAAACCTTTTTTTAAGTATATGTGCGGCAGCAGTTTTAGCGTCGTGTGGAGCAATGTCCGGTTCGTCCGCTTCGAAAGTAGGTAAATCTCAACCTTCACTGGCCAATACAAAATGGACTTTGGCAGATAACGTAAAAGGAAAAATTCCTACACTGAATATCGAAGGTGAAAAACTGAACGGAAATGCAGGATGCAACAATTATTTCGGAACAGTGAAGCTGGATGCCTCCACAGGTAGTTTTTCTGCCGGGCAAATGGGTTCTACAAGAATGATGTGTGATAATATGAGTGTAGAGAAAAACTTTATGGATATGGTAGGAAAGGCGAATAAATATGTGGTTTCCGGAACCACTTTGGAATTGTATCAGGACAATCTCTTACTATTGAAATTTAATAAATCAGAATAAAAAATAAAAGGAACTCAACTGAGTTCCTTTTTTTATGAGTAATTTTTATTCTTCCTCTTCTTCGTCGTACTTAGCCAACTCTTCATCGCACCATTTGAAAGCAGCTTCTACCACTTTAGTCGCTTCATCTGCCATCGTTTCTTCATCGTCGCCTTCCAAATCATCTAGCCACTCAACTTCCTCTTCCTCAACATTTAAGATAAATCTTGGATATTCTGTATGAACAACGAATAAATCTTCTGGAAATTCCGAATTATCTGCTAATAAAAACTTTGGTAATTTCATTTTTTTAATGTTTTAACTTTCTCAAAGATAATAAAATTATTGATATTTGTTCTTGTTAATCTTTATTTTTTGCAAAACTTTATGCTTCGTTAATGTTGTTTTGAGAAGCGTATCCTGAGGCTTAAAGGTAAGCGTTATATTAGGATTTACAGTGCTTATCAATTCTGCGATCTGTATTTTGTCAAGGTCTTCAGCCGTTTCAATATAAAACCGTAAAGGAACTTTATTCAGGTTTTCAGACTGTAGAAATTGGGTCATCTCTTTTCTGTTTTCAAGGTAGTTCCCTTTTGAAAGCCATGTGAAAAGCATTCCGGACATAATGCTTGCCATTCCAACGGTATACGTTTTAGTATCAAAGATGAGGAATAATCTTTTAAAATAAAGGAGCCAGACAGGAAAACTGAAAGGAGCCATCAACCGGTAATCGATGGAATTAACAGAATAAAAATACTGTACGAAATAAGAACAGACAATACTTGTCACACTTATAAAAACATAGAAAAATTCGTATTCTGAAAGTTTATATTTTACAAAGAGATAAATAATCAGCAGGATATTTAAAAATCCAATTCCGTAGATCCCATAATTGATTAATCCGCCTCCGGGGTCAGCAATGTGAATAAAAGGATTGAAAGTGGTACATAAGCCCTGAAAAAGTTCAATAAGTAATTTTGAAGTCGGGTGTAAGCCCACTAGTAAAGCATCTTCTATGTAGGTTTCATTAAAATAATCGATAAACAGGAATTTATATAAGACCACAAAAATTCCGCCGATGATTCCTGAAATAATAAAAGCCGGGGCATATTCTCTCTTCCTGAAAGCAAGACCGTAAAGCCCGGCTCCCCCAATAATGAATAATGCACTGTATCGGATATTATAAAGCGCAATTAAACTTAATGAAAGATATAATACAGCCTTTCCTTTTTCTAATTTTCCATTGATAATCAGCATTGAAATGTATAAAAATAACAATACGAAAGGCAATATCAGGGGTTCGCTCATCGTATACGAAAAAATGGAAACAAAACTGAATAAAGTACCTGTAACAATAGCTTCTCTAAAGAAGAATTTCTTTTTCCAGGCAAAGAAGATGATGAAAAGATAGCAGAGAATAGCAATGATTTTACTGCTCCAGAATTCATCCGGGCCCAGAAAGGTAAAGAGTTTAATGGAAGCCGGATACCCGAGTGGAGTAGAAGTATTATCAATAAAAGGAAGGTTGTGCGCAAATCTCATATATCGTAGAGAATCAGGATTCGTCCGTCCTTTTTCATTAAGTAAAAAACGTAAAATGGTCACCATTAAGGTAATGATGACCAGTACTATCTGGATGTTTTTTTCTTTAATTTTGATCAATCTTGCTGTTATTAGTTACCAATTATACCATGAGCATTCAAATTTATAATTTATACCCCATAACCCGCAAATTCTCATTTAATTATTTCAAAAACATTTTAGAAACCTTTTCTGCTTTTTTGCTTTCTGAATAGTCATAGAATCCTTCTCCTGATTTTACCCCCAGCTTTCCGGCCATTACCATATTTACCAATAAAGGATTTGGAGCGTATTTAGGATTTTTGAAGCCGTCGTACATTACATTCAGGATAGCAAGGCAAACATCAAGACCGATAAAATCTGCCAATTGTAGCGGTCCCATAGGATGAGCCATTCCCAGTTTCATTACTGTGTCAATTTCTTCAACTCCGGCAACACCATTGTAAAGCGTTTCTATGGATTCATTGATCATCGGCATCAGAATTCTGTTCGCCACAAATCCAGGGTAATCATTTACCTCTACAGGAACTTTACCCAATGTTTTGCTCATTTCGTAGATGGCATCAAAAGTCTCTTTTGAAGTAGAGTATCCTTTGATGATTTCTACCAATTTCATGATCGGAACCGGGTTCATAAAATGCATACCGATTACTTTATCTGCTCTTTTCGTTACCGAAGCAATTTTTGTAATGGAAATAGAAGATGTATTCGTAGCCAGAATACAGTTTTCAGGTGAAAATTCATCCATCTGAGCAAAAATCTTCAGTTTGAGCTCCTGATTTTCAGTTGCTGCCTCCACAATAAGATCAGCAGACCCTACCGCATCTTTCAGTTGAGTGAAAGTACTAATGTTTCCTAATGTTTCAGCCTTTTGTTCTTCGGTAAGGTTTCCCTTTGCAATTATTCTGTCAAGATTGGTGGTAATGGTTTTTAAGCCCTTGTCTAAAGCTTCCTGGGATACGTCTACCAGGTTGACTTTAAAACCGCTTTGTGCGAAAGTGTGCGCAATACCATTCCCCATGGTTCCTGCTCCGATAACTACGATGTTCTTGATCATTTTTACGTATTTAATTATTTTGATTTTTTATAAAGATTTAGATTTCTTTTTTGGGACAGATCGGATTTTGTTACAGGGGCTGATTCCTCAAAATAAACAATTCCGTCTCTGCTCTCATTCCTTTTGTCGTTTTGCGCTTTTACAACAGCTTTCAATCCTTTGATAAAATTGCTTTTCTGGGTTTTAGACAGCTTATCAATTCCAATATAAAAGCTGAATTCACCTTCTCTGCCTAATCCCGACTGCTCATAGATTTCAAAGGCTTTTAGCTTGTTTTTCTTCTGGAACTGGTTGATATAATTCATGACCGGAACATCAGACGGCGGACCGCAGCAAATGCTTCCATAACTTACTTCCAGATAATTCTGATTCTTTTGTGAATAAAAGAAAGAGAAACACAATACACTTACTATTAAGATTACTTTTTTCATATTCGTTGGTTTATTTTTAATAATAAACTCTTGAAATAAAAGGATTCTGTATTCATCTGTTTAATCTGCTTAATCAGCGAGAGTAAAAATTAAAATATCCCGATATATTCAGAGCCTAAAATTAAGCTTTAAAATTTACTTATTAAAATAATCCCAAACCACTTTGGTCACATCCGAAACAATTTTACAGTTCACCGCATCTGTTTCAGAGGAATTACTTACGAATACAGCTATTGCAAAATGCTTACCGTTTGGTAAAGTAACGATTCCCATGTCATTTTCCGCACCCGTTAAACCGTCTTTATTTTTACCTGAAGCACCTGTTTTATGGGCAACAGGAGTATTTTTAGGGAGCTGTTCCACCATTTTGTTAGTTCCCGTTTTTGTTCCAAGCATTATATTCATCAGATACTCGGTAGATTTTTTGGAAAGCAGTTTTCCGTCGTAGAATTTCTTTAAAACTTGTACGATGGAATGGGTAGTACTGTAATTTTCATACTGAACATTCCAGTCCTGATGCATTTCTTCCTCATTGAATCTGATCTGGAAATCCGTTACCCCTTTTGAATCCATGAATTTCTGAACCGTTTTTGTACCTCCGATCAGTCGCAAAAGAATATCGCAACCATTATTGTCGCTCATCGCCACTGTGTAATCTATAATTTCATTCAGGGTGATTTCTACATTTCCATCTGGATATTTATCACGCATGGGCGACCATGTGTTTTCAAGAAGATCTGATTTTTTCAACAGTATCTTCTGATCTAAAGAAAGCTTTCCTTTATCCACAAAGTCCAGAACAGCACATGCAATATGAAACTTGAAAACACTTTGCATCGGCAGCTTTTTTTCTCCATTTTTATGATAGGTAAAGCCATTTTCAATACCCAGTACGGAGATTCCTACGGTTGCTTTTTTATCTTTAAGGATGGTATTGATTTTTGGCTCCAGTGCAGACTTCTGAGCCCACGTAAATGTGGAGATCAAAAGAAAAAGTAAGCTTAATTTTTTCATATGGGCAGAAGTTAAAAATAAATCCCTTTTAAGTTCTAAAAGGGATTTGCAATTTAAGATATTTATTATTGCACTTCAAAATAATTTAGGTGGGTTCCGGCATTTCCGAAAACAATTCTGATTTTGTTATCTCCCTTTTTAAAGCTGACTCCTTTTACAGAAATGGTTTTCCAGTTCTCATTTCCTCCTGTGGAAGGCAATGTTGCGGCTGCCAATTGTTTTCCTGAAGCGTCTTCAAGTTTAATATTTGAATCATTAACGGCTGAATACCTGATATTGAAAGTATAAGCTTTATCCGTTTTACTGTTGATAGTATATTGAAGCCATTCTCCTGCTTCCGTTTTTCCTACATAGTATTGATTGGTGATGTTATCATTACATGCATAAATATCAACGCCGTCATTTCTCATTGCATGCCCGGAATTCCAGTCTGATCTTTTATTTTCATCGCTTACCCAAAGATTCATATAATCTTTATCGGAATACGCTGATCCTATTCTTCCCAGATCATATTCTGTAGCAAAAACTCTTCCCGGAGCTCTATGGTTTTTGAAAGGCCTGGTTGAGTCTTCTATCGTTTGCCTGAACATCGCATCAATGACGTCATTTTTGATCTCCACGTTACTGAATTTATAATTGTCGGCAATTTTCATTAGTGCTTTATAGGCAAAATCCCTGGAAGGCTTTTCACCTCCGTTTTTCCAGTAATCTAATAGTTTTTGATATTCCGGAGTGATTTTTACATTGGTGATTCCTGCAATATTGTCAATTTTCTTCATGGGCCAGAATGCATAGCCGATATTATGCTTATCCAGCAAGCGGATGAGCTCTGTGAACCAGACATTGGAATTTTCTCCGGTTTCACCCAACCAGACAGGAATATTGTATTTTTCTCTGAGGTTTAAAGCAAATTTCAGGGTTTCGTCATTATTATAATTCCAATATTTATGGAAGCTGAATACCAGATTATTATCCCAAAGAGGAATCAATCCGTTGTAATTATTTCCCCATCCGTTTCCTTCAAGAATAATGATATGTTTTTTATCCACCTGTCGGATGGCTTCTGTGATTTCTTTTTGTAATTTCCAAAGTGGTGCATTGGACATTTCATCCGTTCCGTTCGGATTTTTCCCTGTAAAATTAATGTTGGGTTCATTAATCAGGTCATATCCTCCGATCCAGGGCTCATCCTTATATCTTTCAGCCAGTTTTTTCCAGAGAGCAATTGTTTTTTTCTGATTCTCTTCACTGTCCCAAAGAGAAGGTTTGGATTTATCATTGTCAGAAATATTCACGTCATTCCCCTGTCCGCCCGGAGCTGCGTGAAGATCCAGAATTAAGTAAACTTTGTTGGCGGCACACCATTTTAACAAATCGTCTGTCATTCTGAATCCTTCTTCCAGCCAGGTGTTTTGTCCTTTCACGGATTCCTTTTCAATAGGTAGCGTATAAAGGTTATAGTGCATCGGAAGCCTTATGGAATTAAATCCGGCTTTAGCCAGGAAGTCAATATCCTGTTTTGTGATACCGTTTTTAAGGTAGGCCTTATAAAAGTCATTCATCCCATCTTCACCAATCAGTTCGGCGATTTTTTCTTTGATCTTGTATTGTGGGCCGGCAAAATCTGCTGTTTTCAGCATATAGCCTTCCTGCAGCATCCAACCTCCGAGGCCAAGACCTCTCAGCTGAATATTTTCACCTTTATCATTAATAATTTTTTGACCATTGGTTTTTAATAACTGTGATGTCCCAAATTGAGACAATAATAAAGCGGATAATAGGATGGCTCGTTTCATAGTTGTTTAATTATTAAATGTTTAGGGATTTTAAATGTTACCATGATGAATGGTGATTCCGTACAAGGAACTTACATCCATACTGTTTATGCGGGCAGGAATTCAATAGGTAATACAACAAATTTTTCAACGGGCTATTGAATTGCTTTCCAAATATATAGTTTTTTTCTGATAATCACAGGTTATCTTGTAGCCATTTACAGAATAGCTACAAAATAATACTGCAATAATATCTATTTGGAACTGATCAGTTTCATTACTTCCAGCGCTACTTTTAAGGCTTCTGTACCATCTTCCAGGGAAACTTCTACGTTTTTGTTCTCGGTAATTGCTTCTGCGAAAGAATTCAATTCATCCAGAATAGCATTATTAGCCTGGATGTTCGGGTATTCAAATAAGATCTGGTTCTTTTCTCCTTCTGCATTTTCAATGATCATATCAAATGGAGTAGGGTTTTCCGGGGCGTCCTTCATACGGATTACTTCCGCTTTTTTCTCAAGAAAATCCACGGAAATATAAGCGTCTTTCTGGAAGAATCGGCTTTTTCTCATTGCTTTCATGGAAATTCTGGAAGTCGTTAAATTGGCAACACATCCGTTTTCAAACTCTATTCTTGCATTCGCGATATCCGGTGTTTTGCTTACCACGCAAACACCACTCGCATGAATATTTTTTACTTTTGATTTCACGATACTCAATAAAATATCCAAATCGTGGATCATTAAATCCAAAACAACGGAAACATCCGTACCGCGTGGATTGAACTCCGCCAGTCTGTGGATTTCAATGAACATAGGATCGTTGATGTATTCTTTGGTAGCCATGAATGCGGGGTTGTATCTTTCAACATGGCCAACTTGGGCCTTAATGCCATTCTCTCGACATTTATAAAGAATCTCCTCCGCTTGCTGAAGGGTTTGAGTCACCGGTTTTTCAATGAAAAAATGAAGGCCTTTTTCAATCGCTTTCAGTGCATAATCATAATGATAAACAGTTGGAGTTACGATATCCAACATATCAATCCGATTCAGAAGATCGTCAAAATTTTCAAAATAAGGATACCCGAATTCGGCTTCCAGTTTTTTTCCGTTTTCTACATCTTTATCATGAAAACCAATTAATTCATATTGGTCTGACTGACTTAAGAGTCTCAAATGTATTTTTCCCAGATGTCCGGCTCCTACCAAACCTGCTTTCAACATAGCTTTTTTAATTTTTGTAAAGATAATAATTTTAGGTATTCAGAAACAGATGACAGGTTTTAGGTTGATCATTATGGATTGTTTTGTTACTTTTGTACCAACTAGCACCTGTTACCTAATAACTACTATTAATGATGCATGATTCGTTTGTACATAAAGGGAAAAGAAAAAAATTAGTGGACTACCTCCGACAGAGAATCGGGATTTCAGATGAAAATGTACTTTCAGCGATGAATGAGGTTCCCCGGCATTTGTTCATTGAAAGTATCTTCGAAGATTTCGCTTATGAGGACCGCGCATTTCCTATTTTGGCGCATCAAACCATCTCCCATCCTTCAACGGTAGCGGAACAAACTGAGCTTTTGCAGGTAAGGCCCGGAGAAAAAGTACTTGAAATCGGAACAGGATGCGGATATCAGACGGCTATTCTTTTGGCTATGAAAGGTTTGGTGTATACCATAGAAAGGCAAAAGGACCTGTTTGATTTTTCCAAGAAAAAATTCAGAGAACTGCACTTATATCCAAAATTTCAAAGTTTTGGAGACGGCTTTGCCGGATTGCCTACTTTTGCTCCGTTCGATAAAATTATTGTGACCTGTGGTGCTTCTGTTTTGCCGACCGAATTATTGAAGCAGTTGAAAGTTGGTGGAAAAATGGTAATTCCATTAGGTCCTACCGACGAGCAGGTTCTATACCGGTTTACCAAGATATCCCCTACAGAGTTTGAAAAAGAAGAATTCGGGGCTTATAAATTTGTTCCGATGCTGAATAATACCAACCAGTAGATTTAAGATCTCATTTCGGAATGAAAATTGAAGTATATTCATTCCCAATCACTTAAATCTTTTATTATGGATACGAACAGATTTAAATCATCACACGATTTCAGTAATCTTCAGAAAAATCTGCATAATAACCCGGGATATAGTGTTGAAAGCTATTCTCAGCAGGTGAAAGATTATATTAATGATATGAAGACTAAGAATCAGGAAGCAACCAAACAGGGATTTATGGCACAGGCAAAAAAATCTGCTAAAGATGTCTGGGAAGAAATCCAGGAAATGGCTTCCGAAGCCTGGGAAAAGACTAAGGACTATGAAGATGAGTAATAGTTTTTAATATTAAAGTTAGTAAGAAGCCTCACTTTTTCATAAGGGTGAGGCTTTTTATTTGGAATTATTTTTGTTCTCATTATAACAACACTAAATACATAGAATATGATACCCGAAGACAATATTAATGAACAAAACAGAAGACTGGACCAAATGGACTATGATCCTGAAGAGGATCTTTTCATCCAGGAAGAACATATTCCTCTGGATGGAGACGGCAATCCGGTAACCAATGGCAGCAGGGAAGAAGACAAGATAGATAAAGGATTGGATATTCCCGGAATTGAAGAGGATGACGAAATGGAAGAATTGGGAGCTGAAGATGAGGAAAATAATTACTGGAGTCTCAGCGACAATGAGGACGACCACGAAGAAGAAAATACAGATTTGATTGATTAACCTTACTGATTCAGTAAGGTTTTTATTTTGTATTCCCGGTTTTAGAAGTGCCGGTAAGGGCTACTAAAATATAATTAACATTTTTCTAAAAAATAATTGATCTGGATCATATATTAATAATTGTTTATAGTTATATATTTCACAATTAAATGAGCTTATTTTTAATATTTATTTGTAATTTTATGATAGTATATAACGGATTAATTTTTTAATATGACAAGATCTTTACAAATTTTATTCTTGTTTATATGGGGTGTCATCCTCTCTCAGACACCAACGAGTGTTAAAGTAAAGGATACGGCAGGAAACGAAAACTTTAATGTGACCTGTACCAATGGCCTTGATTCAAATGGCTGTATACAACTTCATGTGGAATATCCCATCCTGAATGCCACTACCGGTTATCAGGTAAATTCTGAAGCCTATAACCCGGTCATTCCCCTGAATCAGGGTACGCCTTTGAATGCCAATTATGATGACCTGTTTGCTACGAAGCTGAATCTGCCCTTTAAGTTTTGTTTTTATAATCAGTATTTTGAAGCGATTGTCATCGGCTCTAATGGGATGATCACATTTGATCTCGGACAGCTTGGAAATATCAATTATCCGAATGTTCAATGGTCCAATCCAAGTACCGGACTTCCTAAGAATTCCATTTTTGGGGCTTATCATGATATGGTATTTTCTTCGGCGGATCAGTCGGAAATTTATTATTCTGTTGTGGGAACGGCTCCCTTCAGGAAATTTGTTATCAATTTTTATGAAGGAAGAATAACGGGATGTACAGATCGTTCTTCTTCTCAGATCGTATTGCATGAAACAACGAATGTGATTGAAGTTTTTGTTGATAAGAAACCGCTTCCATGTCCTACCAGAAAATTTGAAAATGCCTTGATTGGGGTGATTAATAATGACGGAACAGCCGGAGTCTCTCCTCCTACCAGGAATACAAGCGTTTGGCAGGCTGCACAGGAAGGATGGAGATTTAATCCGCAGGGAAATGTCATTCAACCGGAAGTTACCTGGACGAATTCGGCTGGTCAAACCGTAGGAACAGGAATTCAGACGAATATTTGTCCAACGCAAAATGAAGTTTACACTGCTAACGTAGCCTTCAATATTTGTGGAAACAGCCAGCTTATTTTAGCGGACGATTTTGCATTAACATTTGATGCTACTTATCCTGCTGCGAAAAACCATACTCAGGATTTTTGCGGAAATACACCGGTAAATATCAACCTTACTACTTTTCAGCAGAATCTTACTTCGCAAAATCCGGCTAACTTTACTTTCACTTTTCACTCTTCATTGCAGGATGCACAAAACGGGCAAAATGTGTTACCAACTTCTTATACTTTAAGCTCAAATACGGTCTTATATGTCAGAATTCAAAACCCGAATGTACCGACGTGTTTCAGGGTGGCGGTTTTAACACTTGATTTCCTTGCCAAAAATTTACTTAAAAACACCGTGTTGCTTTGCGATACGAATAATGACGGAGTAGAGCAGGGGTATGATCTTACGCTGCTCAATAATGAGCTTTTTGCATCCGGAACTACCGGAATTTCTTACCATTTAAGCCAGGCTTCGGCTCAAAATAATACCAATCCCGTGGTAACAGCGAATATCAACGCCAACACCAACATTTGGGTAAGGCTTCAGGATGCATCATGTACTTATGTATTAGGGCCTGTACAATTTCAGTTTAAACCGGGAGTGAATTTGAATTCGCCTATTGCGTTTCCCTATTCCATGTGTGATATTAATGCGGACAATAATGAACTTTTCGACTTTGCGCTGAATGTGGGACCATTGGTTTCTACCCAGCCGGGAGCAATTTTCACGACTTATGAAACCTATGCTGATGCTTTTGCGGGTACGGGAACTCCTTTAACCTATATAAAAGAAGGACAGTATCCGGTATTTATCAGAGTGCAGATTCCTAACGGGTGTTTTGCCGTTGCCCAGGTGAATATGAATATCACATTCACTAAAATAATTGTCAATGAAAAGAATGAATACATCTGTTTTAACGGAACCGATGATATTTCAGTCAATCTGAATACCTTATCCGCCAATATGCTGGTTGCTCCGTCATCAGTTCCGGTAACAGAATTTTATGGCGACTTCAATAGTGCAATGCTGGGGAATAATCCGATAGGTCCTAATCAGACTATTACTACTGACGGAAATTTTGTGACGCAAACATATTATGTCCGCTTCGAACAGTCGGATACATGTTTTACGGTAA
Source organism: Chryseobacterium barbadense (assembly GCF_042849955.1). Lineage (NCBI taxonomy): Bacteria > Pseudomonadati > Bacteroidota > Flavobacteriia > Flavobacteriales > Weeksellaceae > Chryseobacterium > Chryseobacterium barbadense. The sequence continues at coordinate 31,700 of NZ_BAAFHL010000018.1, read as the reverse complement.
GAGCTATCAATGTGAACCTGGTGCATCCGGTGATCATACAGTCTGGTTTTGTTATTTGTGATATTAATAACAATAATACAGAAAACGTCTCTCTTGCTCAGTTTTCAGCCGGAATCGTAGGGACCCAAAATGCGACAACACAATTTTATGCTACCCTGGCTGATGCGCAAAGTGGCAGCAATCCTATCACCAATGTTACGGTTGTGGGAAATCTTCAGGTGTTTGTGAAGATTACTTCTTATAATTGTGTGGAAATATATCCTGTGAATTTAAGCCTGGTTCCTACTCCTGCCGTAAATTCTCCGGTTAACATTTCCTTATTGAATATTTGTGATAATAATAATGACGGAACGGAAACGTATGATCTTACTCAGGCACAGTCGCAGATTTACAGCGGATCTAATGTTACTTTCTCGTATTATACGTCTTATGATCCTGCAACGCATACTTTCTCCAATGAAATTACCAATCCGGGGCAGTTTACCATCCAGCCTGGAACTATAACAGTGTATGTAAAAGTGAAATCTACCGCGGGTGAATGTTATTCTATGGCACAATTGAATCTTTCGGTAAGCTTTTTACCTCCTGTGGTCCTGCATAATGCCGTTCTGGACAGATGTGATGAGGATTTCAACTTAAGTGAAACCTTTCCGTTGAATGATGCCATTCCGCAGCTATTCATTGCTTCACAGAATACACAGCCACTGTCGGATATGACGATATCTTACTATAATACCGCCGCTGAAGCAAATGCAGGAAATCCGGCCGCTCAAATAGGGACAAGTGTGACAACGAATATTTCCACAGTAGAGGTTTGGGCGAGATTCCAGTCTCAGACTACGGGATGTTATTCTATAGCTTCCATTCAGCTAAATACTTATTTCCCTCCCAAAGCGATCAACTCAAGTATCATTATATGTGATGATAATTTAGACGGGATTTATGAGGTTAACTTAATGAGTTATACCAATCAAATGGTAGATCTTCCGAATCCGAATAATGTATTTACTTTTTATCTTACACAAACGGATGCTCAAAACGGAACCAATCCGATTACCAATCCGCAAAATTTCACAGCACAGCCGTTCCCAACTCAGATTTGGGTGAAAGTGCAGAATTTGCCGGGATGTGATGATATTGCAAGCATTAGCTTTGTTATTGGAACCAAAGTAGTGGTTCAGAACGGAGGTCCTTTCCAGCTTAATGATGTCTGTGATACAGGGAATGATGGAATAGAGAATGTGAATCTGACACAGTTTCAGCCGCAAATATATACCGGAACGAATGTTACATTCACCTATTATCCTACATTGGCTGATCTCAATGCGAATACGAATGCCATTGGTACTCCGTCTAACTATCAGTTCAATCAGAACACAGGGCTTAACATTATTTATGTAAAAGTTAGCGTGCCCGGATATTGTCCGGAAGTGGTGGAGATTCATTTATCTCTTAAACCAACTCCGATTTTTGATATTCCGACCCAATTCTTCTGTCCGGACAGCTCTTTAAGTTATACCGCTCAAATCAGTAACTATACTATTGTAAGCTATGCATGGGCTGATCCTTCAGGGCAGATAATATCTACAACGGATACCATTTCCAATATTACTGTATTGGGAGTGTATAGCCTGACTGTAACCGCAGATAACGGATGTTCTTACACGGATACTTTTGAAGTAAAGCATTTTGACGTTCCGGTTATTCAAAGCCTGGTAGCTAATGGCAATAGTATTACAGTTCATGCAACAGGCTCTCAACCTATTCTCTATTCCATAAATGGGACTACATGGCAATCGAGTAATATTTTCCATAATTTACCAACGGGAGTTACCACGTTCTATGTGAAATACGTAGAAGGAGAGTGTGTCATCAAGAAAGACGGGGTAATCCTGGATATAAAAAATGCCATCACCCCTAATGGAGACGGATTCAACGACTACTGGATCGTGAAAGACCTACATGTATTCGGAACACAAAAATCTAATGTAAAAGTATACGACCGTTACGGATTTAAAGTCTTTGAACAGGATACCAATACCCAGATTGTCTGGGATGGAACCATTGCGGGAAGAACAGTACCAACCTCGAGTTATTGGTATGTGATTACCCTGCCGGATGGAAGAGTGTTTAACGGCTGGGTAGTAGTGAAAAGTAATAATTAACATTACATAACCATAACTTTCTCAATTTAGAACATAGAATTAATCAATTCTGCCTTACTGAATTTTTTCAGTAAGGTTTTTTTATTTTTGGAAAACCATTCTGTTTTAACTGACAGGCATTCCCCTCCTCTGGAGGGGCGGTTTCAAACTGAAAGGAGAAGGCGGGGTGGTAAAAAAAATAAAACACAAATGACGGAAATCCTAATCCGGATTAACGGAGTTCCCATTCGCAGGAACTTCGTTGAAAACCTGCCCTACAATTCGGGTTTAAAAGTATTATTAAGAGAAAAACGCAAAGCCGGAATTTTAAGTGAAGTTTTATTCTGGAAACAGGTTCGTGCAAAAACATTCCATCATATTGATTTCGACAGGCAGAGAATCATTGGAAATTATATTGTAGACTTTTATGTGAAAACATTGGGGCTTATTATTGAAATTGACGGTTCAGGCCATGATTTGAAACAGGAATATGATGGCATTCGGCAGGCTTATCTGGAATCATTGGGGCTGGTCATTTTCAGGATTACTGATTTTGATGTGAGGAATCATCTTCCTGTGGTGATGAAGGAGCTGGAAGATTTTATTGTGTGGAAAATGGAACCACCCCGTCTTCAAAAATGTAGTCATTTTTGAATCCACCCCTCCGGAGGAGGGGAATTTTTCCCGTTTAGTTGCATTATATTTTCTAATTTGAATATCTTTAAAACTTCAAAATTTTGAATATAAACCGTTGAACTTTGAATAATAATATGACTTTCCAGGAACAGATACAACAAGGTATACCGAATCAGTTGCCTCAACCCAAACCATACGAATCCAACATTAACCATGCACCGAAGCGTAAAGAGATTTTAGGAGAAGAAGAAAAAAAACTGGCATTAAAAAATGCATTACGTTACTTCGATCCGAAATTTCATGCAGAATTATTATCCGAATTCAGACAGGAACTCGAGGATTATGGAAGAATTTATATGTATCGCTTCCGTCCGGATTATGAAATGAAGGCAAGACCTATTACAGATTATCCGGGGAAATCTGAGCAGGCGAAAGCCATTATGCTGATGATCCAGAATAACCTGGATTATGCGGTGGCTCAACATCCGCATGAATTGATTACTTATGGTGGAAATGGAGCTGTATTCTCTAACTGGGCGCAATATCTTCTGACGATGAAGTATTTGTCTGAAATGACCGATGAGCAGACTTTGGTGATGTATTCCGGACACCCGATGGGATTATTCCCGTCTCATAAAGATGCTCCGAGAGTAGTGGTAACCAATGGAATGATGATCCCGAATTATTCAAAGCCGGATGACTGGGAAAAGTTCAATGCATTGGGCGTAACACAGTACGGGCAGATGACAGCGGGAAGCTATATGTATATCGGTCCGCAGGGAATCGTTCATGGAACGACGATCACTGCTTTGAATGCTTTCAGAAAAATCAATAAAGAACCGAAAGGCGGCCTTTTTGTAACTTCCGGATTAGGAGGGATGAGTGGAGCACAGCCGAAAGCAGGAAATATTGCGGGTTGTGTAACGGTTTGTGCGGAAGTGAATCCGAAGATCACCAAAATCCGTCATGATCAGAAATGGGTGAATGAGATTTATGAAGATCTTGATCAATTGGTGGAAAGGGTAAGAACTGCTCAAGAGAATAAAGAAACCGTTTCTTTGGCTTATCTTGGAAATGTGGTTGAGGTTTGGGAGAAATTTGACCAGGAAGATATACGAATTGATATCGGTTCGGATCAGACTTCGCTTCACAATCCTTGGGCGGGAGGATATTATCCTGTAGGCCAAAGTTTTGAAGAATCTAATCAAATGATGGCGGAAGATCCGGAATTATTCAAGGAAAAGGTTCAGGAAAGCTTAAGAAGACATGCTGCTGCGATCAATAAACATACGGAAAAAGGAACGTACTTCTTCGATTACGGAAATGCTTTCTTGCTGGAAGCCTCCAGAGCAGGTGCGGATGTAATGGCAGAAAATCCTACGTTGGGAAGGGAGTTCAAATATCCGAGCTATGTTCAGGATATTATGGGACCTATGTGTTTCGATTATGGTTTTGGACCGTTCCGCTGGGTCTGTACAACCGGAAAGCCGGAAGATTTGCAGAAAACGGATGATATTGCGTGTGCCGTTTTAGAAGAAATTCAGCAGAATTCTCCGGAAGAAATCCAACAGCAGATGAAAGACAATATCCAATGGATCAAAGGAGCACAGGAAAATAAACTGGTTGTAGGTTCACAGGCAAGAATCCTTTACGCGGATGCGGAGGGGAGAATGAAAATTGCGGAAGCCTTCAATAAAGCGATTAAAAATGGAGAAATCGGACCTGTAGTATTGGGAAGAGATCATCATGATGTTTCGGGAACGGATTCGCCGTACAGGGAAACTTCCAATATCTATGACGGTTCAAGATTTACAGCAGATATGGCGATCCATAATGTGATCGGGGACAGTTTCCGCGGGGCAACCTGGGTTTCCATTCACAATGGAGGTGGAGTTGGCTGGGGAGAAGTGATCAACGGTGGTTTTGGAATGTTATTAGATGGTAGTGATGATGCAGACAGAAGATTGAAATCTATGCTGTTCTGGGACGTAAATAACGGAATTTCCAGAAGAAGCTGGGCAAGAAATGAAGGGGCTATTTTCGCCATTAAAAGAGCCATGGAAGTGGAGCCGAATTTGAAGGTAACACTGCCGAATCTGGTGGATGAGAGTTTGTTTTAAAACTTTTTAGATATGAAAAAAACCTGCTGTGAGGCAGGTTTTATTCTTGTATTCTGTTTTAGATAAGTCCTCAACTACTTTATTGATGAAAAAATACTTAGCCATTCATTTTGGCTTTTAAAGCTCCAAGATGTTTTTGAGGCTCAAAATCTTTTGCAATACCGGAATTAACTCCTTCCTGAATAGCATTCTTTAGAAACCAGATTTTGTTTTCCTCTTCCTCTAAAAGTCTTAACCCTGCGCGAATAACCTCGCTTGCATTCTTGAATCTCAGTTCAGGAACTTTACTGTCTACAAAATTCTCATAATAATCTCCCAGAGAAATATATCGTCCCATTATATTGGATTTTTAATTACTTTATTCAACTTTACCAAATTTTGGTAATTTAAAAGTGTTCTGAACTATAGCTATCTGAAATATCTGCCGAAAATGGTGGATGAGAGTTTGTTTTAAAGCTTTTCAGATATGAAAAAACCTACCGTGAGGTAGGTTTTCTATAGTTATCAAAGAATAATCATAAAATTTAAATCCTTTGCTGTTTTAGAAATGTTTTTATTCAAACATTTCATTTTTCAATTCTTCAAGCATTTTTATTAATTCTTCAACATCTTCTTGATTAAGAGTTATAAAGCCATTATAATAATCTTCTTTTAGCTTTCCAACAGCAACATAAAGTTCTCCATTTTGATTTACAAAAAGTTCCATTTCATTATCATTCTCATCTGTAAAAATTGTTCTTTTAGGCATTGCAAAAATATTTTAATTAATAATTTCAGTTAATTGGTTTTCGTAAACATGCATTTCTCCTTTATAATCATTTTCACCGACTTTAATTAAAACAATATAGTCAGCATTGCCAATAGGATAAACTTCTTTTCTATTATATGGATCTATTGTTTTTCTCCAAGGTTCTTCTTTTGTTCCCTTGATAACACATTTCTTTCCAGAAGCCATCTCTATTACTTCTTGATTAATTTTAAATTTCATTTTATTAGTTTTTAATTTTATATATTCAAATATACATAATGTTAATCATTTTATAGTATGGTTCCATAGTTAAAATCTTCAACCTTGAAAATTGTTTAGAATTTAATCAATACCTCAAAACTAAATAAAAGAAACAAAAAAACTCAACATTTTGCTGAGTTTTTTATTATAATTAAAATCTTACTATCTATTTTTTATATGGATTCAATTCATTCAGCAATCTTTGGTTTTCTTTTTTCAAAAGCTCAATAAGCTCTCTTTGGCTTTCTAAAAGAAATTCAGGAACATTGCAATAATAATTACCACCAACACTTCCGTATGACTGATTGTATTATTATCAAAATAATTGATTTGTTTAGCTTCATCTTCTTCATAGATTTCCTCCAAAGGAACTTCCAGAAATTGCGCAATTTTTTCCCACTCTTCTTTTCTAAATCCTTTAAACTTTGAACTAAAGTGATCTGAAGTGTTTAAATCTTTGTGCCTTTTGTGGTTGCTAAAAAATTATTAACATTAAAAGCAATATTTTTGAAAGTTACAAATACAAGCATTCACATGAGAAAATTAGGCATCATCGGTTTTGGCTGGCTGGGAAATCATATTGCGGAAAGATTATCAGACCGGTACGAAATTTTCGCCACCACCACTACTCAGTCTAAAGCAGAAGATTTAACTTCTAAAGGATATCATGCAACACTGGTAGATTTTCCCGACGATCTTTCTGAGGAAATAACGGAGTGGGAAGTGGCAACACAGTTGGATATCATCGTTATTGCCGTTCCGTTTTCAGGAATCAGGGGAAGACAGGTTTCTATGAAAAACAGGCAGGAAAATCTGTTGAAGTTCCTTGGAGATTATAAAGGGCAGTTGTTCTTGATGAGCTCTACCGGAGTGTATCCGCAAACAGAAAAAGAATTTACCGAGGATGATCTTTCTGTCGAACATGTGGAAAGTGAAAGTTTTATCGCCCATCGATTTCCTCAAACCAATATTCTGAGACTGGCCGGATTAATGGGAGGGACGAGGTTGTTAAAGAATTACAATATTTCCAATCTGGATCAGCTGGTGAACCATATTCATTATGCGGATATCTGTTCGGTGGTTGAAAAAATGCTGGAGAATACATCACAGTCCAAGGTGTATAATGTGGTGGCACCCATTCACCCCAATAAAGAAGAGGTAATTTGCGCACAAAATGACCTATCTTATTCGGGAATGCGAACGGATAAAGGAAGACTGATTTCATCTGCTAAATTGATTTCCGAGCTGGATTTTGAGTTTCAGTATCCGGATCCGAGGTATTTTCATCCCATGAAATAAAAATCAAAGATTTTTGAAAACTTAAAGTGGATTTTTTTTCAGCATCATTTTACTTGAGCTTTTACATCTTTTGTGGTTATAAAATATACTTGTGATTAAAATACAATTTTGATGTTTTGTTTCAAATAGAGCAAATCTATTAACCTCATATTCTTAAAATGAATTTTAACCTCTACCTTTATTCATCAATATACTAATATAAAAAATATGAACTCAGCTAATACATCATTCCCTGAAATTTTTAAAAGTGAAACTGAAATTCCGGAAGAATATAAGATCCCCGAAATTCATCAGAGAACTTATCTTCTCGATGGAGAATTGGTAGAATGGAATGGAGAAGTGCAGAATATCTATTCGCCGGTTTGCATTCTTAAAGAGAATGGCCTGGAAAGAAAATTGCTGGGAAGTATTCCGAACATCGGCCCTGAAGAAGCGATGAAAGTTCTTGATGCCTGTGTTAAAGCCTATGATAACGGATTAGGAGAATGGCCAACTATGTCGGTGGAAGGACGCATCAAGTGTATGCAGAAGTTTGTGTATTTAATGATTCAACAACGTGATCTGATCATTAAACTCCTGATGTGGGAAATAGGCAAAACGCTGGCGGATTCCACCAAAGAATTTGATCGTACCGTAGATTATATCAACCAGACCATTGATGCCTTAAAAGACCTGGACCGGCAATCTTCACGTTTCCAGGAAGCGGAAGGAACTATTGCTCAAATCCGGAGAGCACCGCTGGGAGTGGTTTTAAGCATGGGACCGTTCAATTACCCGCTGAATGAAATTTTCACCACGCTTATTCCTGCACTGATCATGGGAAACACCATTTTATTTAAACTTCCGAAACATGGTGTTCTGGCTCACTATCCCTTATTGAATGCATTTAAGGAAGCGTTTCCGAAAGGCACGGTGAACACCTTATATGGTAAAGGTTCGGAAATCATTACCCCGATCATGGAAAGCGGAAAAGTGAATGTATTAGCATTTATCGGGTCAAGTAAAGTGGCCAACGGATTGAAAAAGCTGCACCCGAAAGTAAACCGGTTAAGAGCTATTTTAAGTTTAGATGCCAAAAACGCAGCAATTGTCACTAAAAATGCCAATCTGGATGTGGCGGTCAGTGAATGTATTTTGGGTGCGTTATCTTTTAACGGCCAGCGCTGTACAGCCCTTAAGCTGATATTTGTACAAAAAGAAGTTGCAACAGAATTTACCGAAAAATTAACGGCGGCAGTATCTTCTTTAAAGCCTGGGTTGCCATGGGAAAAAGAGGTGAAAATCACCCCGCTTCCGGAAGTCAATAAGCCCGGTTACCTTAAAGAATGTATTGATGATGCTACGGCAAAAGGGGCGAAGGTTCTGAATGAAAACGGAGGATATACCGAAGAGTCTTTTGTTTTTCCGGCAGTGGTATATCCGGTTAACAGCGAAATGAAGCTTTATCATGAAGAGCAGTTTGGTCCTGTAATTCCAGTGGTTCCTTTTGATGATATAGATGAACCTATTGATTATCAGGTGAACGCATCTCATGGAATGCAGGTGAGTATTTTCAGTGAAGATCCGCAGGAAGTGGCAGAGCTGATCGACCCGTTTGTCAATCTGGTAAGCCGTGTCAACATCAATTGCCAGGCGCAAAGAGGTCCGGATGTTTTCCCGTTTACGGGTAGAAAAGACAGTGCGGAAGGTACACTTTCCGTGTTTGATGCACTTCGTTCATTCTCGATCAGGTCTTTGGTGGCTGCCAAATTAACAGAACCTAATAAAAAACTCCTGAATACCATCGTACGGGAACACGACTCCAATTTCCTGAGTACGGATTATATATTCTAAGTGTTTAAATTTAACATAATATTTAATCTTCAATAAAGTGTATATTTTATTGAGGATTTTTTGTTTTTAGCAGATTAATTATTGTTATTCCTGTTAAAAAATGTAACATTTTCACAAAAATGCTACTAACTGTACAGACTACAAGCCATGTCTTCACAGGAAAAAGAGTTCTTGGAGAAAATTGAAAAGCATAAGGGTGTGATTTTCAAGATTTCTAAGATGTATATGGACAATCAGGACGATCAGAATGATCTTTACCAGGAGATTATTTACCAGGCCTGGAAATCATACGCAGATTTCCAAAGGAAAAGTGATTTCTCTACTTGGCTATACAGAACGGCGCTCAATACTGCCATAGTGTTTCTCCGGAGTGAAAAAAAACGTAGTTTTATACAAAATCAAAGCATAGAAAACCTTAGCATTCATCAGGAATCTTATAACGACACAGATGATAAAAACATGAAGATGATGTATGAAGCCATTCACCAGCTCAGCCCCATAGATAAAGCGCTCATTTTTTTCTTCCTTGAAGATTTTCCAGGAAAGGAGATGGCTCTTCAGCTGGGTATAACAGAGGTGAATGCAAGGGTAAAGCTCAACCGTGCAAAGGCTAAACTGAAAGAAATTATTGAAAAGCAAAGAGCACATTAACCAAAACATTAAGGAATGGAACTAGAAAATTTTAAAGAACTTTGGAATAAGGACAACAGGCAGTCCCCTCCTGAAGTATCGCTGGAAAAGCAGAATGAAATTCATTCGCCGCTACAGATGCTTAAAATCAACATGGAAACCGAATTCTGGCTCATGGTTGTTACCTTGCCAACAATTCTTATTGGCTCTCCGTTTACAGTGGATGACGTGAACATCAGGACAATATCCATTATCGTGACCATTCTCACGCTTGCTTTTATTATTTATTTTTATTCGAGGTTTCTTAAACTGTATAAGATGCTTAAAAAGGGGAGTATCAATACCAATTACGATTTGTTTAACCTCAGAACCCAACTGTTGATATCCAAAGAAATTTATATTTCTTACTATATTTCTTATATTCCGTTGGCTTTACTTCTGTCTCTGATACAGATCAATTTTCATTTTGATATGGAGTATAATCTGGCCATTTTCGGTTTCAGCTTCCTGATCACACTCTTTCTTATTTATATCATTGTTAAATACTGGATCTATTATATGTATGGGAAGTATATTAAGGAAGTTGTGCTGCTGGTAGATGAGCTGAACGGAATAGAGGTGAAACACAAAAAAAATATTAAAAAGACATGGTTTGAACGGTCTCAGAAATTTTTTATGAACAAATACGGTATTAAAGGAAACGTGCTGAATACCATTGTGTGGTTTATATCGGTGTATGTACTCATTATACTTTTTTTATCAGCCATGTTTACCATTATTATCTTGGTAGGAGCTAAGCTGGATTTTATCGATACTCAATCACTTCTGAATGCCCTTAACAAGCTTAACTAAAATTTTAAAATTTTTGCTGTTCATATGTAACATTTTCAGTTTTTTTCTACTAACTGTGAACAATACACTATTCTGAGATAATAGCTGAATAAATTAAAAAATAAAAAAAACACCTTAAAATGATGGCCGGTAGATAAATTATCCACCGGTTTTTATTTTTATTGCAATAGAATTCATAAAAATTTAAAATTCGTGTAACATTTTGGTTTTTATCCTACTAACTGGAGTGAAATAATCAAGATAATATGAAAAAAACCATTACTATTGTTAAAGCGTTATCATTTGTTTTTGTTGTTGGTGCTTCCTCACTATCTGTGTCACATGCACAGGATAGGAGCAGAACAGAAGTATCTGTTAAAGATCTGCCTAAAATTTCTGTTAATTCTTTTGTAGGCAGCTTCCATGCTAATTTTAGCGGAAATAATGTATCTGCTGATTTCTTAGCTTCCCATCTGGGAGAATGGCTGGGAACAGACAGTGACCATACTTTCACCTTCGTAAAGGCTTCTACCGATGAACTGGGGATAAAACATTCTACTTACCAGCACTATTACAAAGGAATAAAAGTTGCGGATGAGGTGATTTTGCTTCATGAAAAAGAGGGGAAACTGACTTTTGTGAATGGGGAATTAACGCCTGACATTAATCTTTCTATCAAACAACCTCTTACCAGAACAGAAGTGGAAAATATTGTTAGTGCCGATATGAAAGCACAAAATATTACTTTCGACGATTTTGATCAGGTAATTACCAAAGTTATTGCCGGAAGAAAGATGAGCCTGCACCTGACCAATCAAATCAATGCTCTTTCATTGAAATCCCTACATAGCTATATGTATTATGTGGATAATACGACAAAACAAATTGTAAAGAAATTAGAGGAGATTCACCACCATAATATTCCTGTAAGTACTACGGTTGCTCCTCTTGTGGATGCTCCATCTACGAGTGCGACTTTTTACAGGGGGAATCAGTCTGTTACCGTTGATTCTTATAATGGCACCTACCGTTTAAAAGATAATACCAGAAATATACATACCTTAAACGGAACTGATTGGGATGGTAACGGAACAGTTGCAGGGGGATTAACAGGAAATATTACGGAATATACAAATGCCACGGCAAATTTTACAGCAACAGAAACCAAACCACCTGTTGAAGTTCACTGGGCGATGAAGACGGCTTATGATTATTATATAAACAGGCATAATAGAAATTCTTATGATAACAACGGATCTATTATCAGGAATTATTATAATATTAATTTTGCGGGTTCAGGGCAGCCTGAAAATGGAGTCAATGCCGCAGCAATCGACACACAGGGTATTGTAGCAATGGTTTATGGAAATGGAAAATATCAGGGACAAGCAGGATATTTTAACCCGTTTGTAGCCTTGGATGTTGCAGGACATGAATATTCTCACCTGATGGTAAGCAGAACAGCTAATTTGGCTTACCAGGGAGAATCCGGAGCACTTAATGAATCTTTTGCCGATATATTCGGAGCTTCTATTGAGTTTTATGCCAACCTTACCCCGAATTGGACGATAGGAGAAGGTATTCCTAATCCGGCTTTAGGATTTACCTATTTAAGAAGCATGTCGAATCCCAATTCCGGGCCTGCGGTGTTGAATTCTCAACAACCGGATACTTATCAGGGAACGTATTGGGCTAATACAGCAGGTCCATACAGTCAGGCCAATGATTTTGGAGGAGTGCATACCAACAGTGGTGTAGGAAATTATTGGTTTTATCTGCTTTCTGCGGGAGGATCAGGAACCAATGATATCGGGAATGCCTATAGTGTAACCGGTATCACCATTCAAAAAGCGGAAAAAATTGCATACAGAACGCTGGCTAATTATCTTACAGCAAACAGTCAGTTTGTGGATGCCTATAATTTATCAAAGCAAGCGGTAACGGATTTATATGGAGCTTCAAGCAATGAACAAATCCAGAATGTGAAAGCATGGTATGCCGTAGGATTTGGTAACGGATTGCTGGCAACCAACGAAGCGGGAAATAAACTGGAGAGCCAGTTCAGTATATATCCAAACCCGGCTAAAGGCGGAGTATTTACCATAGAAAATACTAAAAATGATGCTGTATTTGAAATATATGATGTTTCAGGAAGGCTGATCAGAAAAGAGGAAAAGCTGAATAAAGGGAAAAATAAAATTACTATTGATGGTGTTCAAAAAGGAATTTACTTATTAAAGATTAGTTCTGATGGAGCTGCTATATCCAAAAAAATAGTAGTTGAGTAATATTGAAAGTACCAATATCATTATGAGCCGACAGAATCTTTCTGTCGGTTTTTTTATTATTTTTTTTGACAAAATTTGTAACATTTTTTTTGAAACTTAACCAACTCTATAGAGTAAAGAGCCATGACCTCATCAGAACAGGAATTTTTAGAAAAAATAGAAAAGCATAAAGGAATCATTTTCAAGATTTCCAAGATGTATATGCATGAAAAAGAAGACAGGGATGACCTCTTTCAGGAAATTACCTATCAGGTCTGGAAAGCATATCCATCTTTCAAGGGTGAAAGTGAATTTTCCACCTGGATGTACAGGATTGCTCTAAATACCGCTATTATCTTCCTGAAATCCGAGAAAAAGAGAAGCTTCATTGGGAATGGAGACTTTTCCCAATACAAAATAATACAGGACGAATATAATGAGGAAAAAGAAGAAAAGCTGGCCGCCATGTATAATGCAATTTATCAGCTTAACCCCATTGATAAAGCTTTCATTTTCTATTATCTGGAAGATTTTTCAGGAAAAGAGATTGCGGAGCAGATGGGGATTTCCGAAGGCAACGTAAGGGTGAAAATGAACCGCGCCAAAAATAAACTAAAAGATATCTTACACTCAAATACATATTAATTTTTAAAACAGCAACAATGAATATAGATGAACTAAAAAATACATGGAATGAAGATGATGTCTGGGAAGAAACACCGGAAATCAGTATTGAGCAAAGAAATAAGATCAATCTTCCTCTTGAAAAAATGCGTAAAAATATGCGAATGGAAGCTTGGTCAACCATTGGAATTTTTGTTTTCGCTTTCGGGCTGATCGCCTTATGTGAAGCTCCATTTAAATTTAAATTTTATATTGCCATTTTGGTTGCCTCCATGGTGTTCGTTACCGTCTTCTTTTTCAGTAAGTTTTTTAAACTGTATAAAGATATGAGTAACCCGGTTCTGAACACCTATGAAGGGTTAGTGGAATTATTACATCAATTCAATTTAAATAAACAGTATTACTTTTCTTTTTACGTGGCTTTTGCCCCGTTTCTGGTTTGTGAACTGATCATTGTCTTGGAATTTATTCCGTACGCGACACCTTTCACAGATCTACAGATTGCACTGACGATCATCATAACTCTTCTGGTGGCTCTATTCGGACTGTTTATCCTGGGCAGGTGGTGGTTTGAAAAGTTCTACGGAAGGTATATTAAACAGGTAGAAAACCTTATAGAACAATTAAAGAAATAAAGATTTCGGCGGGCTTTCAGCCCGCCGAAATCTTATCTAATCCTCTCAAAGTCCTTTTTCTCTTTCAATTTCCTTCACAACCCAATCCATCTGAGGATCTTTTTTATCAATAACGTCCTGAATGCTTTCAGAAATAGTTATATCCGGAATTACCCCTCTCTTCGTATTGGTAAAGTTGATGTTAGGCTGTACCAGAAGCAATCCGATAGGTAAGTCGATCTTAGAGTTGGGGAGCTTCTGATAAGAATAGAACCCCGCAACAGTGCCATCATTGGCTCCTCCTGTTTCTTCTCCCACAATAAGGGCCCGTTTATCATTTTTAAGCTTGGCAGAAATAATGGATGAGGCAGAGAAGCTTCCTCCATTTACCAGAACAAAGACTTTTCCATTGAAGGCATTTTTATCAGGTTTGGTGGATTTATTTTCTTTCATCCTGTAAAAAACTTTCCCGTCTTTTTTATAGGTACTGAAAGTTTGGGTGAAAACATAGGTAGGATAGGTAAGGCTTTTATAAGCATACTGCAGGACACTGCTTTTTCTGAAATAATTCGTTCTCAAAGGAGCCATTTTAGAAGTGACCTGAGACGGCTTTATTAATACAAAAGGCTCAGGCGCCAGATAAGAATACAGGTTGTTGATTTCATATAAAGAGCCACCGTAATTATTGCGGATGTCTAAAATGAGATAAGAAGTTCCGGCATTTTTAATTCTAGTAAAAGCGTCTTGGTAAAACTGATCTGAATAACTTCTTGAAAAGCTTCTTACCCTTATATAGGCAATGCTGCTGTCTTGATCCAGGAATTTGAAATTTCTGTTATAGGAATTATTAAAAGCGATATAATCATTCACTTTTTTTTCAGGAGTTCTTTTTTTCTGTTTTTTATCGTTTTCAAGATCGTTTTTAGATTTTGTTTCCCTTTTCAGCGTATAAACCTTCCTGACGTTGTTATAAAGAGTTTCAATTCTGACACTGTCGGAAAGACCTTTTTCGGCGGTATAAAAATTAAAGAATGTATCTTTCAGAAAATAAGGTTGGAAAGTGGTGTTGAAACCATCGCTGCTGATTAAATTCTTGTATTTTTTCAGATATTCTGAAACGGGCACATCATTGATGGCCAATATTTCAGTTCCGGGAGGTATGCCCTCAACAGAATCATTGTTTTCAACAATATACAAATGATCATCCTTAACATAATATCCGAAACGGCTGAACAGTCCCTTTTTATTCCGGAATGATTTGAAATCTTTCTTTCCGAATCTTTTTCTTGGTATTCTCAATGATAAATGCCCTTCACGTATACCGGCGATTACTGGTTGTAACGTAAAATAAAACTGGAGCGGAGTGAGTGGCTTGTTCAGTGTATTTTTTACACTGTCGAATTGATGATCCAAATCCTCTTTTGAAATATACCAATAGAGTTGCGGATGCATCTTCTGAAGTTTCCTATAAGCATAGTCCACATCTTCTTTCAGCTTTTCCGGGGGAATTAGGGCAGTCCTCTGCTCGTTGTGTTTTCGGACAGAACATGAAGTAAGAATTAAAAATAATAACAATAATACGATCGAATAGCTTTTCAACTTAATTTGAGTTTTTTTTAATCAATCTGCTAAATTAAAGAGTTTTATAGTATGGAGTCATTAAATCAACAATAAATTATTCTGAAATCCTTTTAATTTTAGTTAAAATAAATACCCCAGACAATCAGGACTTTCATTTCATTCAAAAAGTCAATACATTTGATGCTAATTTTTTTTAAGACAAATGATTTATTTGATTATCATCATAGCTGTTTTCATAGCACTTTATTTTATCATAACCGGGCAACAGGCTTTTGGAGCAGAACCTAAAGGAGAAAGGCTATTGCGAATGAAGCAGTCAGGGCTTTATAGAGACAAACAATTCCAGAATTTGAGTCCTACACCGTCCATTGCAGAAGGGTACAGTATGTCGAAAGTAATATATGATTTCTTTTTTGCAGAGAAAGATCCGCTTCTGAAGCCTTTAAAAAGTATTCCGTCTGTTCATTCCGACTTAAAAAAACTTTCAAGAGAACAGGATGTCTTCATTTGGTTGGGGCATTCATCGTATTATATTCAGACAGATGGTATTTCCTTTTTAATTGATCCGGTGTTGAGCTCTTACGGCTCACCGTTCAAATTTTTCAATAAGGCCTTTTCAGGATCAGATATTTTTAAACCTGAAGATATTCCAAATCTGGACTATCTGGTGATTACCCATGACCATTTTGATCATTTAGATTATCCCACAGTGAAGGCAATCAGAGACAGGGTTGGCAAAGTAATTCTTCCTTTAGGAGTGGGAGCTCATCTGGAAAGATGGGGATATGCTCCGGAACAGCTTATCGAAGAAGAGTGGGGAACATCAGTCGGGTTAAAAAATAATAGTAAAATTATTTATACCCCTGCAAGGCATTTTTCGGGAAGAAAGATCAAAAGGAACGGGACTCTTTGGACTTCTTATGTATTAGAAACTCCAACCAAAAAAATATTTCTGGGCGGAGACAGTGGATATGACACTCATTTTAAAATGATCGGGGAGACTTATGGACCGTTTGATTATGCCATTATTGAAAACGGACAATATAACGAAGCCTGGAAATATATTCACGCATTGCCGGAAGATGTCATTCAGGCAAGTATCGATGTCAATGCTAAAAACATCATTCCGGTTCACTCATCAAAATTCGCCTTAGCGCTTCATCCCTGGAATGAGCCCCTGAAAAAGGTAACAGAACTTGGAAAGGGAAAAAATCTCAATATATTGACCCCAATGATCGGTGAAATCGTAGATCTGAATAATTCCGATAACCACTTTACAGCCTGGTGGGAAGATTAGGCATGCCAAATGTCTTTGTATCTTGCCGGATGATTTTCAAACTGCTGTCTTACAAAATCACATTCAGGGTCTACCAATAGATCTTTTTCTTCGGCATAGCGTACAAGCTCATCCAAAAGCATTTTCGCATATCCTTTTCCTTCATGTTCCGGATTAAGCTTGGTATAATACACAATTAAAAGCCTTCCGTCAATCTCTATGGACATATAGCCTGCTTTTTTTTCATCAATTAATATCTGCAATTCATCCTGATATGGAGATATTTCAAATTTTATATTTTCCATAATTATTGAGATTTGGTTGATTACACTTATGAACTATTTGATCAGATTCTTTACTTTAAAATTACAAATTAAAAATTATAAATATACAATCCGCCATTAAATATTGAATAATCTGTAATGATAATAAATAGTTAAATCACTTTCGTAACAAGAATTTTATCAATCCTGTTGCCATCTTTATCCACAATTTCCATCAGCAGATTTCCAAACCTGATCCGATCTCCCGTTTGGGGAATATTCCCGAACTCATGAATGAACAACCCGGACACACTGATGAAATTCTTCTCTGTTTCCGTATCTATTTCAAGTTTAAAATACTTTTTAAAAGTGTGGATGGGGCATTTACCATCTACCAGCCACGAATTTTCGTTGCGTTTGATAATTTCAGGTTCTTCATCCAGGCCATCCGGAATATTACCTACCAGATCATCAAGAATATCGTTTAAGGTTATAATTCCTTTCGTAGTACCGTATTCATCAATTACAACAGCGATATGGGATTTATTGTTCTGAAAACTTTCCATCAAAGGATAAATAAAGGAGTTTTCACTTACAAACACCGCTTTTCTGAGATGGCTCCGCAAGTCAAAATTTTGATGGTCAAGATCAAACAAGTCTCTCATTTTTACGATTCCTATGATATGATCAAGGTTATTACCGTCTGTCACGGGATAAGTGGAATAAGAACTGTTCTTTATTTTTTCCTTCACGGTTTCATAATTGTCGCCTGCGTCCAGGGCAATAATATCTGAACGGTAGGTAGCCAATGAATTTACCTTTCGGTCTCCCAATTCAAAAGCATTTTTTAATACATCATGTTCTTTTTCCTCTATAATTCCGCCTTCTTTGCCTTCCTTGATAATGGATTTTATTTCTTCTTCCGTCACCAGTTCTTTTTCATCGTTGCTGATTCCCATAAGCTTCAGAAGCCCTTCATTGGTTATTGTAAGAAGCCAGACAAAAGGAGACGCCAGAGCCGAGATCCAGTACATGGGTTTAGCAATGAGCATAGCAATTTTTTCAGGAAATTTTAAGCCTAGTCTCTTTGGCAGCAACTCTCCGAAAACGATGGATAAAAAGGTAATGATCACTACAATAAGTACAGAGGCAATACCTTTGGAATATTCAGCCAGCCCTTCAAATGTTGAAATATAGTGGGCCAGATCCGTTGTCAGTTGATCCCCGGAATAGATTCCCAGTAAAATACCGATCAATGTGATGCCGATCTGTACCGTTGAAAGAAATTTATTAGGATTCTCTGATAGCTCGATAGCAGTTTTAGCATTAGAATTGCCTTTTCTTTTTTCATTTCTCAGCTTGAAACTGCGGGAAGAGACCAATGCCATTTCAGACATTGAAAAAATGCCGTTCAGCAGAATAAGAAGAATGATAATAATAATTTCCATAAAACTTTGAAAATCTTGGGTGTCATATAAAAATAGAAAATATTTCAATCGTATTGAGTCTTTTACAAGGGTTTTAACAAAAATTGTGACAGGTGAAAATAATTTGGCATTTAAATTGCGAGTATCATATCATTGAACAAAAAAAATAACAGAAATGAAAAAGATTTTATTAACAATGATGCTATTGGGAACATTTACATTAAGCTTTGCCCAATCAGATTATTACAATGACTACAGAAGAAGTATCACAGATGTGAACTGGACTAATATAGCTACAGATCTGGTACTGACCGCTATTCAGGTAAAACAGTTAAATACCCTCAATAACAGATATCCGGATTACAATACATGGCTTAGAGTATATGGTGATAATCCCGACAGATGGAGAACCGACAGATATTATGAAATAGAAAGAATTTTAGGGCCACAAAAATATCTGAAGTTTAAAAACAAATATTATAAAGGACAAAATCCTGTGGCTGTTTATAACAGAAACAAAAATAACAACAAGAAATATAAGCAAATGGCTCCGAAGGCAAAAGTACATAAAGCTGATAAAGGAAATAGCCATAAGCATTAATCAATTATTCAACTATACATTCAATTTTTTAATGACTGACCTGCGGGTCAGTCATTTTTTATTTTATCAATTGTTATTATTTTTACACTGTAATATTGTTTGAATTTTATAATTTTGGTTTATGGAATCAGTAGAAACAGTAAGAGGATTTTACGAGCGTAACGCCAAAGAAGGCTTTTCATGCGTCAAAACGCCGGGAATAGGACACTTCAATGTCTTTTCCAGAGAGAATTGTTCATTCGTGACGCCTTATAGCAGAAGAGACTACTATAAAATCTCTTTAATTATAGGAAAAGGAAAGCTTCATTATGCGGATAAATGGATCCATGTAGACAAGCCCGCATTATTGTTTTCAAATCCGGTAATTCCCTATTCATGGGAAGCGGAAGAGGAAGATCAGAAGGGCTGGTTTTGCCTGTTTACAGATCAGTTTTTACAAAACGGAAGCCGCCTGGGAAATATTCAGGATTCACCGCTTTTTAAGATTGGAGGAACCCCGGTTTTCTTTGTGAATGAGCAGCAACAGCAATCCGTTTCTGAAATATTCCTAAAAATGATGAATGAAATTCAGTCCGATTACCTGCATAAATATGACATGTTGCGTGCTTATCTTCATCTGCTTGTTCACGAAACTATGAAAATGCAACCGGCGGAAAGCTTCGAGCCTTATCAGAATGCTTCCCAAAGAGTGGCTTCTCTGTTCATGGAGTTGCTGGAGAGACAATTCCCGATCGACAGCCCGGAAGCATATCTGAAGCTGAAGACGCCTACAGACTACGCAGAAAGCCTTTCTATCCATGTCAATTCCTTAAACCGATCTGTAAAAGAGATTACAGGAAAAACAACTACACAACAGATCACAGCAAGGATCATCCGGGAAGCGAATGCCCTTTTAAAGCATACAGATTGGAATGTCTCTGAAATTGCTTACGGATTAGGCTTTGAAGAGCCCGCCTATTTCACGAATTACTTTAAAAAGCAGACAGGATATACTCCGAATGCCCTGAGAAATAATCTTGTTTGATTTTTATAATTCTTAGTTTGAATTCTATATCAGGAACTCATGGTTCTTGTTCTAATTTTGTTCCATTAATTACAATCACCATAATTATGAAATTTAGAAAATTAGGAAACACAGGAGAACAATTATCTGCCATTGGATTAGGATGCATGGGAATGAGCTTTGCGTATGGCCCTGCAGATGAGCAGGAAAGCATCAATACATTGCATAAAGCATTAGATTTGGGTGTTAACTTTTGGGATACGGCAGATATGTATGCCAATGGAGAGAACGAAAAATTGATTTCCAAAGTATTGGTGCCGAATCGTGATAAGATCTTTATTGCCACCAAATTCGGATTCAGGTTTAAAGATGGTAAAGCAAGCCATAGCGGAGCTCCCGGAACTTATTTTGACGGTTCCCCGGAATGGATTAAACAGGCTGTTGATTTAAGCCTTCAAAGACTAAAAATAGATACCATTGATTTGTATTATGCTCACAGGGTAGACCCAAATATTCCTGTTGAAGAAACGGTCGGAGCGATGGCAGATTTAGTGAAAGCAGGTAAAGTAAGATATTTAGGATTGTCGGAAGCTTCGGCAGAGTCCATCAGGAAAGCCAATAAGATCCATCCGATTACAGCTCTACAGTCAGAATATTCTATCCTGACCAAAGATGTAGAAAAAGAAATTTTGCCAACCATAAGAGAGCTTGGAATTACATTGGTTCCCTATTCTCCTTTAGCAAGAGGGCTTTTTGCGAACATCAATGAAGCTCAGAATTTCGGGGACGATGATTTCAGAAAATCTCTACCTCGTTATCAGCAGGAATACCTTGAGAACAACATAAATCTGGCCAAAGAATTCAATGATTTTGCAGCTTCCAAAGGCGTAAAAGGAACTCAACTAGCTTTAGCGTGGGTATTGAATCAGGGAGATGATATCATTCCGATTCCGGGTACAAAACGTATCAAATACCTGGAAGAAAATGTTCAAGCTATCAATATTGAGCTATCTCAATCAGATCTGGATGCCATAGATGCTCTTCTAAAAAAATATCCTAATGTAGGAGAAAGATATACGGAAGGTTCTATGAAGCTGGTTAATAATTAAAACTGATATATATGATCTGAGCTTTTGAATTTCAAGGCTCAGATTTTTTAAAAGATGAAAAGATAAATGAGGACTCTTAAAGAAAAAAACAAATTTATTGCCACTATACTGGCTTTTGCTGTTATTCCTATATCCGGTTTGGCAACGGATATTTACCTGCCTTCGATGCCTAGCATGGCAACGGAATTCAATCTTCCGGAAAGCAGCATCCAGCTTACCTTATCCATATTTCTGATCAGTTACGGGCTCACCCAGTTTTTTGCAGGAAGTATCGCAGATTCCTTTGGGAGATACAGGATTTCCCTGATCTCTATGGCATTATTTGTCGTGAGTTTTTTAATTACAGTGTCTACTGACAATATTATGGTGATTTATGCGATGCGGGTTTGTCAGGGAGCTTTATCGGGGCTTGCGGTCGTTTCCAAACGGGCTTTTTTTGTTGATGTTTATGAAGGTGAACAACGTAAACATTATTTAAGTATCATGACAATTGTCTGGTCGGTTGGACCTATCATTGCCCCATTTATTGGTGGATATCTCCAGAAGCATTTCGGATGGCAGTCCAATTTTTATGTTTTAGCCGGATACAGCTTATTGATATTGATTCTAGAATTGATATTCTCAGGAGAAACTTTAAAAACAAAAAATCCATTTCATATTAGTTTTCTATTGAAGGAATATGACAGGATGTTTAAAGCCAAAGATTTCTTCTACGGAATGCTAATGTGCGGATTAAGCTATGCAATGGTCATTTTCTTCAATCTGTGCGGAGCTTTCATCATTGAACATAAAATGGGTTATTCCGAAGTCATTGCAGGCTATGCTTCCCTGATTTTAGGATTTGCCTGGATGGTAGGAGGTTTTTTAGGAAAAGCATTGATCAATAAAGCATTCCTGCCTAAGATACGATATGCTAATTTCATTCAGCTGGCATTGATCGTTCTGATGTTTGTGGCATCCTATTTTACAAGCAATCTTTATAGTTTGGTGGCATTTGCATTTGCCATTCACATTACGGCAGGGTTTATCTTTAATAATTATTTTGCCTACTGTTTGGGAAGATTTCCAGATTCCGCAGGTCTTGCAGGAGGTTTGACAGGAGGAGTCGCTTTTATTATCACTTCAGGAATCAGTTATGGAATTGTAGCCTTGATTAAGCCTGAAATTCAGCTGCAGGTGGCGGAAGGATATTTCATATTGGGAATTTTAGGGCTCTTTATTCTAAGCATGATCAAAATCAGAAAAGCACATATTTAAAAATGAACAGAAGAGAACTTTTAAAAAACGGATTGTTGGCAGGTGCACTAAGCATTACTCCTTTTTCAGGAGTTTTTGCTTCAGCCAATGAAAGAAAATATTCAGAACCTGAAAATGATCTTTCAGGATTCAAAAAAATACGTCTTGGTGAATTGGAATTATTTATCCTGACAGACGGATACATCCATGAGCAAAATTTAAAATCCTTTGCTCCGAGAGGAAATCTGGCCGAATTGAAAGCTATCCTTAAAGAGAATTTCCGTTCCGAAGATTCCATTGATATGGCTATGAATATTCTTTTGGTGAAAACAAAAGATAAGCTGATCTTATTGGATACCGGAATGGGCATCTTTGCCGACGAAAGGACCGGGTTTTTATTAAAAAGCCTTCAGAAAGCAGGATTTGCTCCGGGCGATATTACAGATATCTTTATCTCTCATGCTCATCCCGATCATATCGGCGGAGTAGTGGATAAACAGAATAGACTGGTGTTTCCCAACGCCGATTTATTTATATCTAAAATCGAACATGATTTCTGGATGAAAGCGACCATTAAAGATTTCAGTAACAGCGCATTGAAGGAGCAACCGGAATTTCTTAACCAGATCATTCCTCCCATTCAGAATATCCTGAAAACCATACAGCCTAAACTGAAGTTTTTTGATGTAAGCAAAAGTTTGTATGATCATTTCAACTTTCAGTTGGCTCCGGGACATACTCCTGGATTAACAGTGATGACGATTTCCTCCGGTAAAGAAAAACTGGTTTATATAGCCGATCTTATTCATTCTGATATCGTTCTGTTCCCACACCCGGATTGGGGGTATTTTGGAGATACGGATCTGGATATTGCCACCAATTCCCGAATTAAACTTCTTCAGCAATTGGCAGAAACAAAAACCAGGGCTTTTGCTTATCATTTGCCGTGGCCGGGATTAGGCTTTACCAAAAAGAAAACCAAAGGATTTGAATGGTTTCCGGAAAGCTCTATGAACCCTTAATTGATACTTATATTTTTCTACTCATAATTTTCTTCATTAAGCCTTCTCATTTGGGAAGGTTTATTTTTTTGATGAGAAAACTAAGATTGTTAAACTTATGTTAGCGTGTTATAAAACTTTTGTGGTTAAAAACAAAAAAGCTCCTTAAAAAGGAGCTTTTATTTCTATTAAACCGGAAATTAAATTCCGTCAATGATTTCGTTTAAAACAGTACTTGGTCTCATTGCTGAATACGTTTTATACGTGTCAGGTTTATAGTAGCCGTCAATATCTTGCGGTTTACCTTGAGCACCTATCAATTCCTGATTGATTACAGCCTCATTTTCCTGCATTGCCTTTGCAACAGAAGCAAATTGAGCCGCCAATTCAGCATCAGCAGTCTGGTTAGCTAATGCTTCAGCCCAATACATAGCCAGGTAGAAGTGAGAGCCTCTGTTATCAATTTGTCCAACCTTTCTTGCAGGAGACTTATCCGTAGCTAAGAATTTGGCATTCGCTTCATCCAATGCATCTGCTAACACCTGAGATTTAGTGTTCCCCTGAGTTTGTGCTAAATGCTCTAAAGATGCCTGAAGTGCTAAAAACTCTCCTAAAGAATCCCATCTTAAATAGCCTTCTTCAACAAATTGTTCAACGTGTTTTGGCGCAGAACCTCCCGCTCCGGTTTCAAATAAGCCACCTCCGTTCATTAATGGAACGATGGAAAGCATTTTCGCAGAAGTTCCCAGCTCAAGAATTGGGAAAAGGTCTGTTAAATAGTCTCTCAATACGTTTCCGGAAACAGAGATCGTATCTTTACCTTCTCTTGCTCTCTTAAGCGTTTCAGTCATTGCGTCTTTTACATCAAGAATTCTGATATCAAGGCCTGTAGTATCGTGATCTTTAAGATATTTTTCTACTTTTTTGATGATCTCCCTGTCGTGTGCTCTTCCTTTATCTAGCCAGAAAATAGCCGGCGTATCAGAAAGTCTTGCTCTGTTTACCGCTAGTTTTACCCAATCCTGGATCGGAGCGTCTTTAGTTTGGCACATTCTGAAGATGTCATCTTTTTCCACTTTTTGAGAAAGAAGAACGTTTCCTGTTTCATCCTGAACTTCAATAGTTCCTTCAGCGGTTGCCTGGAACGTTTTGTCGTGAGAACCATATTCCTCAGCTTTCTGAGCCATCAAACCAACGTTAGGAACAGAGCCCATTGTTGTAGGGTCCAGTTTCCCGTGAGCTTTCATATCATCAATGACAGCCTGATAGAAACCTGCGTAAGAACGGTCCGGAATGATACAAACAGTATCCTCTTCATTTCCGTCTTTGTTCCACATTTTTCCTCCGCCTCTTACCAAAGCAGCCATAGATGCATCAACAATGATATCAGAAGGGACGTGGAAATTCGTAATTCCTTTATCAGAATTCACCATAGCTACTCTTGGTCCGTTTGCTAAAGCCGCTTCAATATCAGCATTGATTTCAACTTCCTGAGCATTGCCTTTGATTTTTTCGAAAAGATCAGCAAGACCGTTGTTGGGGTTAATATCTAAAGACTTGAAAGTCTCTGCATATTTGGTAAATACTTCTTTAAAATAAGTTTCTACAATTGCTCCGAAAATAATAGGATCGGAAATTTTCATCATCGTGGCTTTTAAGTGAGCAGAAAGAAGTACGTTTCTGCTTTTAGCTTCATCAATAGCCTGCTGAACGAAAGCTTTCAATGCACTTAGATTCATTACGGAAGAATCAATCACTTCTCCTGCCTGAAGACCTGCAAAATCCTTTAGTACGGTTTCGGTACCATCGTTTCCTTTGAATACGATTCTGAATTTCGTTGCGTTTTCTACTGTGGTTGAAGTTTCAGTACCGTAGAAATCTCCACCATTCATGTGAGCAACATCTGTTTTGCTGTCAGAAGCCCAGTCACCCATTCTGTGCGGGTTGGCTTTAGCATAGTTTTTCACAGCTTTTGGAGCTCGTCTGTCAGAATTTCCTTCTCTCAACACAGGATTTACAGCACTACCCAATACTTTGGCATATTTAGCTTTAATTGCTTTCTCTTCTTCATTCTTAGGCTCTGCAGGATAATTCGGAACTGCGAAACCTTTGGCCTGTAACTCGGAGATCGCTTCATCTAGCTGAGGAACAGAAGCAGAAATATTAGGTAATTTAATGATGTTCGCATCAGGCTGAGTAGCCAATTGACCTAATTCAGCCAAAGCATCTCCAATTTTCTGATCATCTTTTAAGAACTCAGGAAAGTTGGCTAAAATCCTTCCTGCCAAAGAAATATCCGGAACAGCAATTTCAATATCTGCTGATTTTGTAAAAGCCTTTACGATAGGTAAAAACGAGTGTGTAGCCAGCATTGGAGCCTCATCCGTTAAAGTGTAGTAGATTTTTGATTTTTCTGACATTATACTGTTATTTATTATTTGAAATTTTAAGTCCCACAAATTTAGTTAAAATTTAAATTTTTTAAATTAATACTCAGGAAGATTTTACACTTTAAGAATTATTTAACCTTAATGAGAGCGCAAATGCGATGTAATTTGAGTAAATTTGATACAACTAAAAAAACAAAGTTTATGTCAACTACGATTACTTTAAAAGGAAATGAAGTACATACTATAGGAAGTCTTCCGTCTGTAGGAACTACTGTAAGGGATTTTGCACTGGTAGATTCAGGTTTGAATGTTAAAACATTACAGGATTTTGACGGGAAGAAAAAAGTCTTCAATATATTTCCTAGTATAGATACGGGAATTTGTGCGGCTTCTGCCAGAAAATTCAATGAAGAAGCTTCTAACTTGCACAATACCGTTGTAATTAACGTTTCCAAAGACTTACCTTTTGCATTAGCAAGATTTTGTGCTGCGGAAGGACTGAATAATGTAGAAACACTTTCAGATTTCAGAAGCAGTTTTGGAGATGATTACGAAGTAACGATCACAGATTCACCAATGAAAGGTCTTTTGAGCAGAGCAGTAATCGTTACTGACGAAAATAATAAAGTAGTGTATACGGAACAGGTTCCTGAAATTACTCATGAGCCTAATTATGACGCAGCCATTGCCGCTTTAAAATAAGTATAGCATACATAGATATAAAGCCTTGTGAGAATCTTGTTTTCGCAGGGCTTTTTCGGCAATAATATTCTAAACTTAACAATGATGGTAAAAAGAATTGTAGCGAATGTGAAAACAGACGATCTGACGAACGCAGATCATTTTTATCATGATATTTTAGGATTGGATGTGTTGATGGATCATGGCTGGATCAAAACTTTCGGGAATGAAGAGAAATCAAAAGTTCAGGTCAGTTTTGCGGTACACGGAGGGAATGATACGGAAGTTCCTTATCTGTCCATAGAAGTTGATAATGTAGATGAAGTATACAAAATGATGAAGAAGTCCGGATTTGAAATCACATATGATATGACAGATGAAGAATGGGGCGTGCGCAGGTTTATTGTAAAAGACCCGTTTGGCAATGTAATCAATATTCTTTCACATACATAATTTTTGGCAATGACAGCTGAACAGGTAATTCCTATTTTAAGAATTTTTGATTATCAGAAAACCATTGAATTCTATGTAGACTGGTTGGGTTTTGAAGTGGTGTGGGAACACCGTTTCGAAGAAAATACTCCGGTTTATATGGAAGTAAAAATGAACAATATTGTTCTTCATTTAAGTGAGCATCATGGAGACGGAACTCCCGGAAGCCGGGTTTTTATCTTGGGAGAAGGTGTCCCTGAGTATCATAAAGAACTCATGGATAAGAAGTACAAATATAACAGGCCGGGCCTTGAAAAAACCTTTTACGATACCGTTTCCTTTACCGTAGATGATCCATTTGGAAATAAAATCATTTTCAATGAGAAATTTGATGAAGAGAAACACAAAGATTTGGAATTTTATTCAATCCATTGATTCGTAAGTATAAATTCTGTCATTCTGAACGAAGCGATAGCGTAGTGAAGAATCTCAGTGTACGTTCATGCTTGTGATCATACAGGAATACAAAGCTTAATCTTCAAAACGTTGGGGAACTTTTGTGACTTTTGTGGTTAATTGAGCCAGATCATAAGTTTAAAACAATATAAAAATTAACTTCGCCTGTTGGCGAAAAAACCAAAATACAATGAAACGTTCAGGAACAGCAGATTTACCGCTTCACTATGGCAAAGTTCCGCCATGGCTGTATGAACGCATGTCTGTTTTGGGACTTTCTATTGTTGAGGTCATCTTAATGGATTACGGAAAAGATGAAGTACTCGGCAGGCTGGCTGATCCGTTTTGGTTTCAGAGCTTTGGGGCAGTCATGGGGATGGATTGGCATTCTTCAGGGATTACCACCTCAGTAATGGGTGCTTTAAAACGTTCCATTAATCCTAATTCACAATCTCTGGGACTCTACATCTGTGGCGGAAAAGGGAAATTCTCCAGAGATACTCCTTCAGAACTGATTCAGATTGCGGATAAAACCGGTTTGAACGGAACAGAATTAGTGAAAGCAAGCAAACTTTCCGCAAAAGTAGATAATACCGCTATTCATGATGGTTATCAATTGTATCTGCATAACTTTATTTTAGCAGACAATGGAAACTGGAGCGTAGTTCAGCAGGGCATGCATGAATCTGACGGAACGGCAAGACGTTATCATTGGCATTCCGAAAATATAAAATCTTTCGTTGAAGAACCACATACAGGAATTAACGGGGTTTTCAGAGGACAAATTCTCAACCTCACGGCTGCAGAAGCTTCTGATAACAGGAAGGGAATTATTGAAATTTCCC
Organism: Chryseobacterium barbadense; assembly: GCF_042849955.1. NCBI lineage: Bacteria > Pseudomonadati > Bacteroidota > Flavobacteriia > Flavobacteriales > Weeksellaceae > Chryseobacterium > Chryseobacterium barbadense. The sequence goes on along the minus strand of NZ_BAAFHL010000018.1, from coordinate 3,392 downwards.
ATACGGATTCCGCACAGATCATGAGTGATTTTTCAAGATTGATTCTCCCTAATCATCACGATGTACGGGCTTCAGATGTTGATCTGAAACGGTTGGGTGCACTTTTATATGTAACCCGGGAACAGCAACCGCAAAATTTTGAAGATTTATTGATGTTGGAAGGAGTAGGGCCAAGAACCATGCAGTCTCTGGCTTTGGTAAGCGAAGTGATTCACGGTGCACCGTCAAGGTTTACCGATCCTGCAAGATTTTCGTTCGCTCACGGAGGTAAAGACGGTCATCCCTTTCCCGTTCCTACCAAGGTTTATGATGAAAGCATCAATATCCTCAGAAAAGGAATTGAAAAATCCAAACTAGGAAATGCAGATAAACTGAAAACGTTGAATAAGCTGCATGAAGTGATCACAACTGCTGAAAAAAACTTCACTCCTGATTTCGATATTCAGCAGGTGATAGAAGAAGAAAGGCAAAATTCCTGGCGTTTCGGTGGAAAAACTGTTTTCGGAGATGCTCAGAAACCGGGAAGCTCTAAACCAATACAATTGTCTTTATTTTAAGATATCTTATTGAATAGTTAAAAAAATAAATTTTTTGCGTTGAATGCAAGAAAAATTCTATTTTTAAGATCCTAAAACAGCTAGCCAAATGAGTTATAAAGCCCTGGAAATTTCTTATGACTTTCCGTTTTTCCTGCCCGAGGAGCTTGATGAGATATTTAAAGCTCATGAAAAAGTTCAGTTCCAGAAAGGAGATTTTATCCTCGAAGAAGGAAAAACTGCGAATGAATACTATATCATAGAAAACGGATTGGCCCGCTCATTTGTTAATGACTTCAACGGTAATGAAGTGACTACCCATTTCTTTATCGACAACGAAGTTGTGATTGAAGTATCTTCACTTTTTCAAAGAATTCCCACTCAGGAAAATATAGTTTGTATTACAGATTGCGAATGCTGGAAGCTGGATTTTGAAGTATTTCAGGATCTTTTCCATAAAATCCCGAACCTTAGGGAGTGGGGAAGATCATGGATGTCTCAGCAGCTTTTTGCCTATAAACAGCGTTCCGTGGAAATGTTTACCCTTTCTGCTACCAAACGCTATCTTAATCTCCTGGAACAAAAATCCCAGGTGGTACAATATGCACCGCTGAAGCAAATCGCTTCTTATCTTGGAGTTACAGACACTTCTTTAAGCAGAATCCGGAAAGAATTGGTTTCCCATCCGAAGAAAATTTAAATCTTGTCTTATGGCAAGTTGATTTTCATACCGACTTGGTAATTTTGGGTATAAGTTTAACACTAAAAATTACAAAATGAAAATCAACCAAATTTATGTGAACCTTCCGGTAAAAGATGTCCAGAAAACAAGAGAATTCTGGACAAAATTAGGGTTCTCTGTTAACGAACAATTTTCTGATGAGAAAGCAATATGTGTAATAATGAAAGAGGATCATATTTATGCAATGTTTTTGAATGAAGAATTTTTCCAGACTTTTACAAACAGACCCATTGCAAAGGGAGATACAACTCAGACATTGCTTGCCATTGGTGTGAATAGCCGTGAAGAAGTTGATAATATGGTAAAAACAGCTGTTGAAAACGGTGGTTCAAAATACAGCGAACCGCAAGATCACGGCTGGATGTATCAGAATGCTTTTTCCGATTTAAATGGGCATCAATGGGAAGTGATGTTTGCCGATATGTCTCAGTTTCCGACAGAATAATTTCAAGATAAATTTGCAAAATTCTCAGAAATATACTAATCCGGATTGCAAATAGAAAATCTGCGTAATCTGCTCAATCAGTGAGAAAAATAAAATTTAACCACAAAATATAGAAATATGGAAACCATAGCAAACGATATAGAAATCATAAAAATACAGGCATTCAGTAACTATAAAGTGATTTCTATGAATCTTGAGGGCATTACTCATGAAGAATCCATGATTTTTCCTAATGGAGATGCTAACTGCATGAACTGGATTTTAGGGCACCTGATCTACATAAGAAATGCTTTCCTGAATATTCTGGGTGAAGAATCGGTTTGGGATAACGAAAAATTCTCAGCCTATAACAGAGGAGAAATTCCATTGAACAGAAAAGACGAATTCGTAAATTTTGAAGACTTAAAATCCTATTTAAAAAATTCTCAGGATAAACTGGAATCAGCATTCAATAAACTTGAAAAAATTGATCATGAAAACGTCAATGATCTTGCCATTCTATCTTTTCATGAAGCGTATCACAGCGGACAATTAGGGTACCTTAGAAGAATTCTCGGAAAGCCCGGAGTCATAAAATAGATTTAAAATCTGTGTCATCTGCTCAATTAACGTTAAAACTACAAAATTAATAACCATGGAAAACTCATTTTCAATACTTCATAATCTGGAGGTTAACACCACTTTGGAGAATGTTTTTCAGATGTTTTCCGTTCCCGAATTTTTAAATGAATGGTGGACTCATCATTGTCAGGGAACCCCGGAATCAGATGCAGTATATACCTTTGAGTTTTCCGAAGAGTATGTCTGGAAAGGTATAGTTTCAAAATTTAATCCACCTTTTGAAATTGAGTATGTAATGACAGAGGCAGATAAAGACTGGTTGGGAACGCAGGTTGGATGTATTCTTAAAGAAACAAAAAACGGCATCCGCATAAGCTTTTATCATTCGGGATGGCAATCAACCAATGATCATTTCCGGCAAACGTCTTTCTGTTGGGCCATGTATTTAAGAATTCTGAAAAGATTTGTGGAAGAAGGGCTTCATGTTCCTTATGCTGAACGAAATGACTTTTAAACAATTAAAACAATCAATTCAAATGGACACACCAAAATCAAAAAAATTAGAAATCATTATTCCTGCTTTTCGTGGACACAGCCAAAGCTTCTTGTTGGTTCTCGACGGAATATCAGAAGAAGATGCATTAAAAAGAATAGAAGGAAGAACCAATCACATTATTTGGATGATAGGCAACTTTCTGGATATGCGTTATGCTATGGGAGGAATTCTTGGGCTTAATGAAGAATTTCAGTATAAAGACCTTTTCTCTCAGGGGAAAGCATTGGATGAAAACTTAAAGTATCCATCTTTGCAGCAGCTTAAAGAGGAATTTCATAAAATATCACCTTTAGTATACCAAAAATTATTGGAAGCTTCCGATGAAGAGCTGGAAAAAGCCTTTCCGATAGGAATGAATATTGATTTTTTCCCCGAAACAGTCTTAAGCTTTATCGGAATGTGCATTGGACGTGAAGATTATTTGGCCGGGCAAATGGGATTGATGCGCAGGATCCTCGGATACGAAGGAATGAAATATGATTTTGATAAAGATCTTAAATATTAATCAATGACGCCGAGAGAAAAAGGATATAAAATGGTGAACGGAATCCG
>NZ_BAAFHL010000017.1:0-61624 GCF_042849955.1 Chryseobacterium barbadense | reverse complement strand
GTAAACGGTCGTCTCTCTGGCTGTACTGTATTTCTTCTCCTTTTACATTCAGGTAGATATATTTTTCTTCAAGTCTGGCTTTAAAAATGGAGTCCCTATAAATAGGAAGCGGCCATTTTTTGGGGCTTTTGTGTCTTCCGACTTCTTTATACTCCTCATATGTTACCATTTGATACTTAAAAGGAGTAATTATTTTTCCTTTATGATCTGAAATAGCCCATCCTTTATCGTTCTTAAGTAAAAAATAATCATGAAAGGCAGGTAATGCCGAGTTGGAAGAGTAAATCCCTGCAATTTCTTCATATTCATTCTTTATAATTTCTTTGCCGTAAATGTCTACAACTCCCAACATATTGTTTTTCAGGGTGACAGCGTATATTAAGAGAGGATTTTGGCTGATGGTATCAAACTGGCTGATTCCATCAAATGCTTTTTCTTTTTTTAATTTTGAATAGGCTGCTTGTGTAAGGTTTCCGGATTTATCAGTTTCTAATTTCTGTTGAGCATATGAAATAATGGGAAGTATAATTAAAACAGATAAAATCAGTTTTCTTAATACGATATTTTTTTTCATTAAATAATTTAAATGGATTAGTTAAGGTAAAGAATCGATAAAAAAAACTGCTTCAAATTTGAAGCAGTCTATATTTTATGATTCATGATGATCATACATTTTGTTGTACAGATCTATAAACCTTTCCTTGATTGCTTTTCTTTTCAGTTTTAGTGTAGGCGTCAGAAGTCCGCCGTCTATTCCCCAAACCTCAGGGGTCAGTTCAATTTTCTTGATCTTCTCCCAATTTCCGAGATGTTCATTGATGCCATTGATTTCTTTTTCGATTCTGTCTTTTAATTCAGGGCTTTTGGCAATCTCTTCCGGGGTAGAACCTACGGTCAGATTGTTACGCATTGCCCAGTTTTTGGCAAATTCAAAATCAGGCTGGATCAAAGCACATGGCATTTTTTCACCATCACCCACTACCATGATCTGCTCTATGAACTTAGAAGCTTTTGCTAGATTTTCGATGGTTTGCGGCGCAATATATTTTCCACCTGATGTTTTGAACATTTCTTTCTTACGGTCGGTGATCTGTAGGAATCCGTCGCTATCAATATGACCGATATCTCCTGTTTTAAAATAGCCGTCATCTGTAAACGCCTCTTTCGACATTTCTTCGTTCTTAAAATATCCTTTGAATACAGACGGGCCTTTTACGGTAATTTCACCATCTTCCTGGATTTTTACATCCAGATTATCCAAAGGAAGTCCTACAGTTCCCACCTTCATTTTTTCAAAACTGTTCACAGAAATCACCGGGGAAGTTTCAGTAAGACCATAGCCTTCCAGAATAGGAATTCCGGCATTTTGAAACATCAGATTCAACCTTGTGGATAAGGCTGCAGAACCTGAAACCAGAGTAATAATCTCACCGCCTAAGCCTTCTCTCCATTTGGAAAATACAAGCTTGTCAGCAATAATTTCCTGTAATCCTGATGGTTTTGATACCTCTTTCTTTTTAGTGATAAGATTTAGAGCCCAGAAGAAGATTTTGGATTTTAAACCTCCTGCAGAAGAGCCGGTATTGTAAATTTTATCATATACTTTTTCTACCAGTCTTGGTACAACACTCATATAATGAGGTTTTACTTCTTTCACATTCTCACCCATTTTTTCAATGCTCTCTGCAAAATATATAGAGAAACCATTATACTGGAACAGGTAGAACAGCATTCTTTCGAAAATGTGGCAGATGGGCAGGAAGCTCAGAATTCTGGTATCTTTATAATCTAAACTTTTCTTTCTCGGAATTCTTGGGATAGAACCCAACACATTGGAAACAATATTATGATGCGTAAGCATTACCCCTTTAGGCTTTCCTGTAGTTCCGGAAGTATAGATGATTGTGGCCAGATCTTCAGGATTGATCGTATTGGAAAGGTCTTCCACCTCAATCTGGGTAGAATCATCCTCACCAAGATCCAGGATTTCTTTCCAGTTGGCAGCCCCACTTATATGATCAAAAGTGAAAATTCCCTGTAGGGAAGGAATATTGTGCTTCACTTTCATTACTTTATTCAAAAGATCTTTATCAGAGACAAAACAATACTTTATTTCGGCATCATTGAAGATGAATTCATAATCTTCCGGAGAAATGCTTGGGTATACCGGTACGGAAACCACCCCGATCTGGGAAAGCCCCAAATCCATAATGGCCCACTCTGTACGGGAATTGGTAGTGATCAATGCAATCTTATCTCCCGGCTTGATGCCCAGTTTTAACAGTCCTCTGGATATTTTATTTCCTTCATTGATAAACTCCTGCGTAGAGGTTTTCTTCCATTCTCCTTGATATTTGGTAACAAACATATCATTTTTAGGGAATTTCTCTAAAGCATGGTGGGGTATATCAAATAATCTTTTAATTGTCATAATTTTTTAAGCAGTTTTAACAATTCTAAATATAAGCATTTTTTTTAATAACGGAAGTTGTTAACCGGGAATTAGAAATTAGTGAAATGTATACCATAATATATTGAATAGTTATGGGATAAAATGAGAATATTTTAGGAATGTAATAAAGGAATCAGAAATACTTTGATTTATCTTCTAAATTGCTAATTTTTAGCACCTAACTTCTAATTCTATTTTCAGATTTGCTTAAAAAGTGTAAATTTACGACCATCTAATTATTCAATTTTATGGACTTTAATTTATCGGAAGAACAGCTGATGATTCAGCAGGCAGCAAGGGATTTTGCGCAAAACGAACTATTACCGGAAGTCATCGAAAGAGACCGTGACCAGAAATTTCCTGCAGAGCAGGTAAAGAAAATGGGAGAAATGGGGCTTTTGGGAATGATGGTGGATCCTAAATACGGAGGAGCCGGTATGGATAGCGTTTCTTACGTTTTGGCAATGGAGGAGATTGCAAAAGTGGATGCTTCTGCAGCTGTTGTAATGTCTGTAAACAATTCATTGGTTTGTGCAGGTCTTGAGAAATTCGCATCTGAAGAACAAAAAGTAAAATATTTGACCCCACTTGCAAGCGGGCAGGTAATCGGAGCATTTGCTTTGTCTGAGCCGGAAGCAGGGTCAGACGCTACTTCTCAGAAGACGACTGCGGAAGATAAAGGGGACTATTATCTTTTAAACGGGATCAAAAACTGGATTACAAATGGAGGAACAGCTTCTTATTATATTGTAATTGCACAGACTGATCCTGAGAAAAAGCATAAAGGAATCAATGCATTTATCGTAGAAAGAGGATGGGAAGGTTTTGAAATCGGACCCAAAGAAGATAAATTGGGAATCAGAGGAAGTGATACGCATTCTTTGATTTTCAACAACGTAAAAGTGCCAAAGGAAAACAGAATCGGGGAAGACGGATTTGGATTCAACTTTGCTATGGCAGTATTAAACGGTGGAAGAATCGGGATTGCTTCTCAGGCTTTAGGGATTGCTTCAGGAGCTTATGAATTAGCATTGAAATACGCTAAAACCAGAAAAGCTTTTAAAACTGAAATCATTAACCATCAGGCGATCGCTTTCAAATTAGCGGATATGGCTACTCAGATTACGGCGGCAAGAATGCTTTGTTTCAAGGCTGCCACTGAAAAAGACGCTGGAAAAGATATCTCTGAGAGTGGAGCTATGGCCAAATTATATGCTTCTCAGGTGGCGATGGATACTACCATTGAAGCAGTACAAATCCATGGTGGATACGGATACGTGAAAGAATATCACGTAGAAAGATTAATGAGAGATGCAAAAATCACTCAGATCTATGAAGGAACTTCTGAAATCCAGAAAATTGTGATTTCAAGAAGCATTGCAAAATAAGCAGACTTAAAACTACACTATGAAATACTTGTGGATCACTCTCGGAGTCATACTTTTGCTTTTAGGAGTATTTGTATGGTATAAGTATTATTTCGTTTTTGGAGAAGGAGTAAAATCCGGCTATCTGAACTATGCCATGAAAAAGGGGTATATCTTTAAAACCTATGAAGGTAAACTGATCCAGGAAGGGTTCGGAAGAGGAAAAGCAGGTACGGTAACAAGCTATGAGTTTGAATTTTCCGTAGAAGATGCCAAGATCTTCCAACAGCTGGAAATGAACAGCGGTAAAACTTTTGATCTTCATTATAAAGAGTATAACGGAGCTTTACCATGGCGAGGCAATACCAAGTACGTCGTAGATAAAATAGTCAATATGAAATAAAAAAACGCCTTTCAGATTTCTGAAAGGCGTTTTCATTATTTTTTTTGATCAGAATGATCCGGAGCATCCTGCGATTTTCTTTTTTTATATAAATAGTATCCAATCCCAACAATTAAAAAAAGAGGCCAGAGAGGAAGCAAGAAAAGAAAAATAGAGGTAATCACGTTCCACCCTGAAGAAATGGCTGCGAAAGATTTTTCACTAAAAGTTTCAGGTTCTTTTTTTGCTGCATAGCTTTCTTCCGTAGTTCCATAAAGGGTAATATCGAGGTCACACATGGTGTTCTCGGAAAAATCCTGTCCGGAAATCTCAATGCCTTTATTTTCAATTTGTCCTACATTATCAATATCATCCATTAAATATTCAAACTTTTGAATAGGTACTTTTACTTTCAGATATGCAGTTTTCTTATCATCGCTGTTTAAAGAAATATTCTCGCTTTTAATATAGCCGTCATATTTTCGGACTCCTTCTTTTACAATTTCTTTCGCCGACTCAGCATCGTTTACGGATAATTCCAAGGTTCCGGTTTTGATCATCTTGTTTTTAGGCATGCTGAGCTCATAACTGTCATTTTTAGGCTGATCTTTATAAACGATTTTAGTCTCTTTGATCACCTTCGGAGCCGGTACATTCACCACAATTTTTTCAGACTTTTTCCCAGCGGAATCATTTTTCTTTTTCGGATCGGATTCCAGCTTTACAGCAGCAATTTTATCAGACAGAGAATCTATACTTTTGGTTGTTGATTCTATTTTTTCTTTTATATCTTGCTTCGTTTCCTCATACTCTTTGATCTTTACACTGGCGGAATCTAAAATCTTGTCAGCAGAATTTTGAACGGAATTTACTGTTTCGTTAGCAACCGCAGCCACACTGTCTGCCGATTTGATGGCATCTTCAATTTGAGACTGGCTTACTTCTCCCTTTTTACACATGATGAAAGTGCCTGATACAGCAGCTAGCAATATGAATTTTTTCATAACATTAATTTTTGATGAAGTAAAGCTAAATAGAGATTGACAGAAAAATTTGTAAATGAAATGTATGATTTTGGTAAAATTTTATCTTGTTGAAATTCAATGTTTTGTAATTCATTTACAACGATTTTACAAATTTCTTAAAAAATAAAAGAAAAAATATTTAAAATGCTAATTATGAATATTTTAATATTTACATTTGCTTATTAATATTTTAATAATGAAAAAAGCACTTTTATTGATGTTTATGTTGGTTTTATTTGTATTTGCATCGGGTTGTAAACCTCTTTCTGCAACAAAGAACCCTGTGGAGACAGAATCAATAAGAGTTAAAAACAATAATGAAGTAAAATTTTCAGAAGTAAGGAGGCTGAATAAAGATGTATCGTTGCAAGAGTACATGATTATACGGTCTTTTGAGGAAACGGTAAAATTATACCGTTTGTTGGAAGATAAGAGGTTTTCCCGATCAGAACCAATTCCTACACTTGCTGAAAATGAATTCATTCTTCTGCTAAAGCCTGAGCTTAAAATAAAACAGTACGGAGATATTGAAGTTGTGAAAATAGAAGAAAGTCAATCTGTTCTCAATGTGTATTATAAAGAAATTGATAACGAAGAATATTCAGCAAACAAACAAAAAAATCCTATCCTGATCCTTATTGTAGAAGGGAAAATTCCTTCTCGGATTAAACTAATGCCTATTAATTCATAAAAAATAAAATTACATGAAGAAAAAATTATTAATTCTGGGGACTTTGCTTATGTTTTCTGCAGCAGGGTTTGCTCAGCAAAACCATTGGAAAAAGCTTGATTCGAAGATCAATGGTGAAATTCGGGAAAGCAATGTGAGAATCACTGATTTCGCTCTGTTAACGCTTAATGTTAATAATATTCAAAATCAGCTCAAAAATTTACCGGACGTTGACTTTCATCAATCTCAGAAAGGCGTATTATTACATTTTCCCAACCTGGAAGGTGGTTTTGATACATATGAGGTTTTCGAATCATCAACCATGCATCCCGATCTTCAGAGCAGATATTCTGAAATCAGATCTTACACAGGGTTTAAAAAAGGTGACAAATCATCCGTTTTAAAATTTACCATAGATCCTTATTTCGGATTTAATGGGATGATCAGAAATAATACAGGTATTTATTATATTGATTCTTATACAAAAGATAATAAGGTCTACAAAGTCTATGACCGGAAAAAAGCATCCTCTCTTAATCAGTTTGAGTGTCTTTTCAATGGTGAGAGTGAGCTGAAGGAATCTGCTCTGAGTACTCAAAAAACAGTTGTGGACGGGTTGAATAGAAAATACAGGCTTTCCATTACAACAACCATAGAATACACCGGTTATATTGCAACACAAGCAGGAGTAGGCTCAGGAACGGATGCTCAGAAGAAAGCAGCAGTTCTTGCAGCGGTTAATTTAGCTGTAGCAAGGCTGAATGAAGTTTTTGAAAGGGATATTTCTGTAAGGTTACAGCTTATTGCCAATACGGATGCCCTTTTCTTTATCAGTACAGATACTTTCAATACTTTGGATGCAGGACAAATGCTTAGCGAAAACATTACGGTTACCGATAATATCATAGGTTCTGCCAATTATGATATCGGGCACTTATTTTTCCGGGCTAATGCAGGAAATGATAATGGCTTGGCAGCCACACCTTCTATTTGTGGAAGTAGTAAAGCCGGTGGAGTTACCGGTTCAGCAGTTCCGGTAGGAGATCCTTTTGTAATTGACTTTGTAGCCCATGAAATGGGACACCAGTTTGGGGCAAAACATACACAAAATAATGGCTGTAATAGAAATATACCCACATCCGTAGAACCTGGAAGTGCAAGTTCTATTATGGGCTATGCGGGAATCTGCCCTCCCAATGTACAGATGAATAGTGATGCTTACTTTCATGCTGTGAGTATAGCTGAAATGTATACAAGACTGACATCGGGCTCAACTTCTACCTGTGGTGTTAAAACCCCTACTACCAATACAGAACCGGTGGTTAATGCCGGATCAGATAAAAGCATCCCGAAAAGTACACCCTTTATGTTAACAGCAGTGGCAACAGATCCTAACAATGATCCACTTACCTATACTTGGGAACAAATTGATGCAGGGGTTGCTACAATGCCTCCTCAACCAACCAATACAGTAGGACCGCTTTTCAGATCTGTAATCCCAACAGCATCCCCTTCAAGGTATTTTCCAAGGCTGTCAACAATTGTTTCAGGGTATGATCCCACCGTTACGACACCCACAGACGTAAGAACATGGGAAAAACTTTCTTCTGTAGCAAGAGATCTTAACTTTTCAGTTCTTGTAAGGGATAATAATTCCGTAGGAGGGCAAACAGCACGTGATGATGTGAAGCTTACTGTTGTAAACTCAGCAGGACCGTTTGTGGTTACTTCACAAAATACAGCGGGAGTTGTTTGGAATGAAGGGCAGTCATATGCTATTACATGGGATGTTGCCAATACAACTGCGGCACCTGTAAGCACTCCTAATGTGTCCATCTTATTATCAAAAGACGGGGGGCTTACTTTCTCAACTGTTTTGGTGGCAAGCACTCCTAATACCGGTACTTACAATTATACAGTTCCGGGTGGTCTGGGAACAATTACCAATAACGCCAGAATAATGGTGAAAGCTGTGGATAACGTGTTTTTAAATGTTAACTCTCAAAACTTCACCATCAATTCATCGATAGTAGTGCCTCCGGCGGGAGGAACCCCGGGAACAAGTCCTGCGAAAATATACCAGGGCTTAATGATTTATCCGGTTCCTTCAAGCGATGGTTTTGTTTATATTAAAGCAGATTTTCAAAGACAAATTCCGTTGCGTCCTTATGTAGTGACGTATGAAATATATGCAATGGATGGAAAACTGGTGGTTCCCAAAAAAACCGTTTACATGTTTGAGCAACATTTGGAAAGAATTGATTTACGACATCTTCCTACGGAAACATATATGATACATGTTACCATCAATGGAGAAAAAATTGTTAAAAAATTACAGATGCTAAACAACTAAATCTCTCAATGTAGATCTATAAAAAAACCGTTCAGGAAATGAACGGTTTTTTATTTTTTAAAATTAATGCTTTAGGCGTTATTGAATTCACTGATAAAATGAAGCTTTACATTCGGGAATTTTTCCTGCGTCATGTGAATGGTGAATGAAGAATCCGCTAAAAATACCAATTGGTTGTATTTATCTCTGGCCAAAAATCTTTGCTTCAATCTTGCAAACTCTTTAAACTCTTCAGACTTTTCATCGGCTTCCACCCAGCAGGCTTTATGCATGGCAAGAGGTTCATAAGTACATTTAGCACCATATTCATGTTCAAGACGGTACTGGATAACCTCATACTGAAGTGCTCCTACCGTTCCGATGATTTTTCTTCCGTTCATTTCAAGGGTAAATAACTGGGCAACACCTTCATCCATCAGCTGGTCAATACCTTTTGCCAGTTGCTTAGCCTTTAACGGATCACTATTATTAATATAGCGGAAATGTTCAGGGGAGAAGCTCGGAACACCTTTGAAGCTTAGCTTTTCACCACCTGTTAAGGTATCTCCGATTCTGAAGTTTCCTGTATCGTGAAGCCCTACAATATCTCCCGGAAAACTTTCATCCACCACTTCTTTTTTATCAGCGAAGAAAGCATTTGGAGAGGAAAATTTCATTTTTTTGCCTTCTCTCACCAAAAGATAATTCTCATTTCTTTTAAAAGTTCCCGAAACAATTTTTACGAAAGCCAGACGGTCTCTGTGCTTGGGATCCATATTGGCGTGGATCTTAAACACAAATCCTGTAAACTGGTTTTCTTCCGGTCTTACAATACGAAGATCACTTTCCTTAGCCTGCGGCATTGGTGCAATTTCAATGAAAGCATCCAGCAATTCGCGGACCCCGAAGTTATTCAAAGCGGATCCGAAGAAAACAGGCTGTAATTCACCTTTCATATAATCTTCGCGGTTAAATTCCGGGTAAACAGATTGTATCAGATCAAGTTCTTCTCTTAAAGTAGCAGCAGCTTTTTCACCAATAGCTTCATCTATCGAAGAATCATTAATATCATCAAATGTAATGGATTCTCCTACCTTTTGTTTCTTTTCTTCCAGGAACAGCTGAATATTGTTTTCCCAGATATTATAAATTCCCTGAAAATCGCTTCCCATTCCGATAGGAAGAGACAATGGAACGACACGAAGTCCTAATTTTTGTTCCACTTCATCCAGAAGATCGAAAGCATCCTTACCTTCACGGTCAAGCTTATTGATGAAAACAAGCATCGGAATATTTCTCATTCGGCATACCTGAACAAGCTTTTCGGTCTGCTCCTCAACCCCTTTTGCCACGTCGATCACAACAATTACAGAATCAACAGCCGTTAATGTCCTGTACGTATCTTCCGCGAAATCTTTGTGACCCGGAGTATCCAGGATGTTGATTTTGTGATCTTTATATTCAAAAGCCAATACTGAAGTCGCTACCGAGATTCCTCTCTGTCTTTCGATTTCCATAAAGTCAGAAGTGGCTCCTTTTTTTATTTTGTTGGATTTTACCGCCCCTGCTTCCTGAATAGCGCCTCCGAAAAGGAGTAGCTTCTCCGTAAGAGTGGTTTTTCCGGCATCGGGGTGGGAAATAATCCCGAAGGTTTTTCTTTTCTGTATTTCTTTGATTAAGTCTGACATAGTGTATTTTGAGGTTGCAAAAATCGTGATTTTTTATTGAAAATAAAAACTTTCCGTACATTCGAATTTCATCATTATGATAAACTCTGATTTTTGTTTGACAAAATGTTTTTAACGATTATATTTGTTTTAAATTTCTTTCATGAAGACTAAAAGATTAATTCTTGTCACTTCACCACCTGCTTCAGGAAAAACGTATATTTCAAAGAAAATTTCGGAAAAACTTAAGCATATCGTCTATCTTGATAAAGACACGCTGATCCCGCTTAGTAAGCAGATATTCGTGGTTGCGGGACAAGAATATGACCGGAGTTCAGATTTTTTTGAAAAATATATCCGCGATTATGAATATACTGCCATTGTAGATCTTGCGTTAGAGGCTTTGCAATATGATGACAAAGCGTTGATTAATGCGCCATTTACAAGAGAAATCCGTTCACCGGAATATATGAATAACCTTAAGGAAAGACTGAAAGATTACCATGCAAAACTTACCGTCATTTGGGTCATCACAAAGCCTGAAGTCATTCATCAGCGTATGATTAAGCGCAATTCGGATCGCGATACCTGGAAGCTGGAAAATTGGGATCAATATATTGCAGAGGTTGATTTTTCCATTCCTTCGACTATTGATGACAAGAATGATGATCTTGATTTTCTGGAATTTTATAACTCTTCAGAGGAAGAATACACCGAATCTATGGAAAGAATTATTTCATTATTGGAAAATGAATAACCATTTTATAAGTAATTACTTTATTTTTGACAAAAATTAGAAATTCATGGAAAACAGCAGATATCCGAAGTTTACTTTTACATGGATCGGAGGGCTTGTTCTATTGGGCGGATTGTTGACAGGAACCATAGTGGTTTCCTTTTTGAATGTTTTTTGGATGTTTGTCTTTAAAGAAAACCTGCAATACAGAGACTGGTTTCTTATGCTTTCGAATGCCGCCGGATTTCTTACAGCCATTGCATTTTTTGATTTCTTTATCGTAAGGTCAAGTACAAAGAAAAAACTGAACTTCAATTTTTCTCCCACAAATTTTTATACCTATCTCTTAATTTTCCCCCTAATGCTGGGAATGATGTTTATTGCTGAATTTATCACTGCTCAGATTCCGATAACGGGGCCTTTCTTTGGAAAGTTTTATGAGTTTTTCTCTGATCTTATGAATCAGCTGACGGATGATAAAGCAGTAATGATTATTACAGCCGTTATTATGGCCCCCATTTTTGAAGAGATCATATTCAGAGGGATTATACAAAAGGGATTGATTAATAAAGGGGTGAAACCCTGGAAGGCAATAGTATATGCTTCCATTATTTTTGGGGTGGTTCACGCCAATCCGTGGCAATTTGTAGGGGCTGTTTTACTGGGCTGTGTTTTAGGATTGGTCTATTATAAGACTAAATCCCTGCTATTGCCGATGTTACTGCATGGCTTTAACAATTTATGCTCATCATTACTCATTGTATATACCAAAAACGAAAGCTTTGCGGATGCATTCAAAGTTTCCGAATGGATCATATTAGGAATCGGAATTGTAATTTTTTCACTTTTCTATTACCTGTTTATGAAGAAATATAAAGTGCATTATGCTGAAATTTAAATAAAAAATGAAAATGGATATGGAATTATTGGTTGCCACGCACAACGAACACAAAAAAGAGGAAATCCAGCAGATTTTAGGAAACAATTTTATTGTTAAAAGCCTTACGGATTATGAGATTCATGAAGAAATTATAGAAGATGGAGATTCTTTCAACGCAAATGCATTAATTAAAGCCAAGTATTGCTTTGAAAAAACCGGAATTCCAAGTTTAGGAGACGATAGTGGATTGGTTGTTGAAGTACTGGACGGGAGACCGGGAATTTTTTCCGCCCGTTATGCGGGGGATCATGACTTTGCTAAAAATATTGAAAAAGTGTTGGGCGAAATGGAGGGTGAGAAAAACAGAAAAGCTTATTTCATTACTGTTTTATGCTATTACGACGAAAACGGGGCGAAATACTTTGAAGGAAGAGTTCACGGAAATCTGCTGACAGAAAATAAGGGTTTCAAAGGATTCGGATATGATCCTGTTTTTGTACCTGAGAATTATGACAGAACCTTTGCCGAAATGAATCCTGAAGACAAAAATAAAATCAGCCATCGCAAAAGAGCGCTGGATTTATTTCTGAATTATCTTAAAGTCGCTGACCAGCAATAATAAATTCGGGGTTTTAGGTTTTTCTGTTGTACATTTGTTATCATAAACTATTGATTTGAGTACTTATTTAACGATATTAGGTTTTAATTCAGCGATACCAACGATCAATTCATCTCCTACGTCACAGCTCCTGGAAATGGAGGAAAGACATTTTTTGATCGATTGCGGAGAAGGAACACAGGTACAGCTGAGAAAAGCAAAAGCAAGGTTTTCAAAAATCAATCATATATTTATTTCCCATCTTCACGGAGACCATTGTTTCGGGCTTCCGGGGCTTATTGCCTCCTTCAGGCTGCTGGGAAGAGAAAACCCTTTACATGTTTATGGGCCGAAAGGAATCAGGAACATGTTGGAAACCATCTTCACCATTACCGAAACCCATCGTGGTTTTGAAGTGATATATCATGAACTGGACAAGGATTATTCCGAAAAGATCTATGAGGACAACAGGGTAGAAGTATATACGATTCCGTTGGATCACAGGATTTACTGTAATGGTTATCTGTTTAAGGAAAAACCAAAAGACAGACACCTGAATATGAAGGAGATTGCAAAGTACAATGAAATTGAAATCTGCGATTATCACAATCTTAAAGCCGGAAAGGATTTTGTATTAAGTGATGGATATGTGCTCAAAAATGAAGTACTTACCGTTGAACCTGCTCCTTCGGTTTCGTATGCATTTTGCAGTGATACAAGATATCTTGAAAGTGTGATTCCGATTATTAAAAATGCAACCGTGCTGTATCATGAATCCACATTTTTACATGATCTGAAGGAAATGGCAGATTATACAGGACATTCAACCGCTTTGGAAGCAGCCAAAATTGCACAGAAAGCTGATGTGGGAAAGCTGATTTTAGGGCATTTTTCTAATCGTTATGCGGATCTTACCGTATTTACGGATGAAGCAAGGAATGTTTTCCCGAATACATTTCTTCCGAAAGCGTTGGAATGTGTGAAAATTTAAAGAAATGATGTTGAATTTCGAAGAATTGAAAAGCTTTTTAAATGAAAAGGCTGATCAGTACAATAATACAGATTTTATTGAGAACGATCCGGTGCAGATTCCGCATCGCTTTTCTCTACAGCAGGATATAGAAATTGCCGGTTTTCTGGCTGCGACAATTTCCTGGGGAAACAGAAAGTCAATTATAAGATCAGCGGAAAAAATGCTGGATCTGATGGGAAATTCACCTTACGACTTTGTGTTGAATTATTCTGAGAAAGATTTGGTTTTTATTCAGGATAAAAGCATCCACAGAACCTTTAATGGTCAGGATTTTTCTTATTTTATCAGGCAATTCAACAGGATTTATACCCACTATGAAAGCCTGGAGGATTTATTTAAGGTTGAAAATCCTGAAATCAATTTTTACCATGCTATAGAAAGGTTCAGGAAACAATTTTTAGAAACGGATAAACATCGGAGCCATAAACATATAAGTTCACCATATAAAAATTCTTCCGCCAAAAGAATTATCATGTTCTTGCGTTGGATGATTCGTAAAGATCAGCGTGGCGTAGATTTTGGAATCTGGAAAAATATAGATCAGAAATATTTATCTATTCCTCTGGATGTGCATACCGGAAATATTTCGCGAAAGCTCGGGCTGATTTCAAGAACGCAGAATGACTGGAAAACCGTTGAGGAATTGGATGAAGCGATAAGAAAATTTGACGATAAAGATCCTGCAAAATATGATTTTGCCCTGTTTGGATTGGGAGTAACTAAAGAACTGCTATAAAAAAATTGAATGATGAAAATAGACAATGAAAAAACAGAAACTTTAGAAAGAATTGCTAATGGAATAACCTGGTGGATCGGGTCTATTCCTTCACTTATTGCCCATACTTTATTTTTTATCATTTCGTTTCTGCTTCCTTTGCTCGGAATAGTGGAATTCGATAAGATGCTTCTTATCCTTACAACGGTAGTTTCACTGGAAGCAATTTACCTGGCAATCTTCATCCAGATGTCGGTGAACAGAAGTCATGAAAAAATTGAAGATATTCAGGAGGATATCGAAGAGATTAGTGAAGACATAGAAGATATTCAGGAAGACATTGAGGAAATCAGTGAGGATATTGAGGAGATCAGTGAAGATATCGAAGAAATTAATGAAGATATTGAAGATATCCAGGAAGACATTGAAGAGATTAATGAAGAAGAGGAAGACGAAAACCATAATGAAAGAGCCAGAAATGTGATGTTGAAAAGCAATGTAAGTTCTAATAAGAATGAGATTAAGGCCTTAAAAGATAAAATTCAGGAGCTTCAGGATAAAATTGATGAATTGAAAAAAGATTAGTTTTTGTGCTGAAATTCAGTGTTTTATACTTTTTTCAAAAAATTAATATTGGGAAAATATTCTGATTTTGAGGGATATTTTAAATATTTTATTGGATAAAATAAAGTATTGTTTAATTTAATTCATTGTAATCTCCAAAAATCACGATGTTTTATCTGATTTTATCCTATTGTCTCGTTTCTAAAAAATATAACATCATATGTTTATTTTTGCTATTTTTGAATAAACAATCATAAAATGTTACATTATAGGTTAGAAAAATACTTTTTATTTTTAGTATTAGTATTCGTTTCAATATCTGTGTTTTCTCAAACTAAGCCAAGGAAACCACAAAGAGAGAAGATGAGCGCTGAGAGTATGAAGGCAGGAGCATTTATAGATGTAAATGCCGCTTCTTATGCTCCCTCAGCTTACACGCCTACCCAACTTGTAAGAGATATATTAATTACAGGGGGCAGTAATTGTACAACACCTAATGTTACCAATGTGACGGTATCTCCTAATCTTCCGGCGACAGATAATAACAGATCTTGGGGATATTTCCATAGAGGAACAACAAATTTTCCATTTAAAGATGGGATTGTATTATCAACCGGTTATGCAAGAAATGCCGGGAATAATCCTGTTGCAGGTACTTTAAGCGATCAATTGGGATCTGGAGGAGATGCCGACCTTGCTCAAGTAATAGGTGGAACGGGAACTTTAAGTGATGCTGTTCTATTAGAGTTCGATTTTGTTCCCAACAGTACTCAGGTTAAATTCAATTATTTACTTGCCTCAGAAGAATATACTTCAAGTTTTCCATGTGATTTTGCTGATGCTTTCGCTTTACTATTAAAGCCTGTTTCGGGAGGTCCATATGTAAATATGGCGGTATTGCCTGGTGGAGCGGGCCCCGTAAGTATAACCAACATCCATCCGGCTATCGGTAGTAGCTGTGGGGCGGTGAACGAAATTTATTTCGGGGGATATAACACGGCCAATATTGAAACAAACTTTAATGGAAGAACAGTTCCTCTTACTGCAATTGCAACCGTAGTTCCCGGACAGGCGTATCATTTCAAAATGGTAGTAGCAGATTATGGGCCTTTTGGTCCGGATAGTATTTATGATACTGCAGTATTTTTAGAGGGAGGTTCTTTTGACATAGGCATTCAGATTGTAGATGAAAATGGTGCTCAGCTACCTGATACGATTAACATGTGTGATAATGCCCCTAAAGTATTAAAAGCTCAGGTGGGAACTGTTGCAGGAATGACCTTCCAATGGTACAAAGACGGAGTTATTATTCCGGGAGCTACCAATGTAACCTACACGGCTACACAACCTGGTGTGTATGAGGTAAAAGTAATGGTTCCTGGGAACCAATGTCCGGGAACGGCTAAAATTACCATAATTGGTGGAACTACACCTGCAGCACAAAACGCTTCATTAAAACTCTGTACCACTCCAACGGTTAGCAATTTTAACCTGAATGATGCCATCCCTTCTATTACGACAACACAAGGAGCGGTGATCAAGTTTTATCAAAATCAGGCTGATGCTACAGCGCAGAATAATAACTTTATTGTCAATCCGACAAGTTATAATGGAAACGACGGTCAGGTACTTTATGTAGTGGTTTCTAATGGCGGATTCTGTAGTAAAATAGTTACCCTGACTTTAATAAAAGAAGCTACTCCTGTTGCACAGGTTGCTGCTTCCAAAATGAAAATCTGTCTGGGGGAATCTGTAATTTTAACTGCTTCGGGAGGTTCAACATACCAGTGGAATAATACTACATCATCAGGGGCTACACAAACATTGAGCCCAACTCAGACTACAACATATACGGTGTATGCAATCGGAGCAAAAGGATGCAAATCGTTACAACCTGCAACCATAACAGTTGAAGTTGTTCCGGCAATTACTTCAGGACTTAAAGGCGGAATGATCTGTCTTGGGGATAGAATTACTTTGGATGCAGGAGCAGGACCTAATTATACTTATTTGTGGAATACAGGAGAGACAACACAGACCATTACAGTAGATGACGACGGGCCTTATACGGTTACAATCAGCAACGGTGTTTGTAGCAAAGACTTTACTACTCAGGTAATCCGGGCTATTGTTCCAGAAATTACAAACGTAGATTATAACGAAAATGGTACTCTTACCATTACAGCAGTAAGTAATGGGCCAATGGAATATTCAGTAGATAATGGCTTAACATGGCAGGATTCTAATGTATTCACAAACATTCCGAAAAATAAGTTTATCCCTATCAGAGTAAGAGTGAAAACGACAACTTGTGTAGGTGTTTTAGATTACTTTACGTTTGTTGTGAAAAATGTAATTACGCCTAACGGAGATAACGTTAATGATATCATTGACTTCAGAGAAGTGATTAATTATAAAGGATTTAACGCAATTATATTTGACCGTTACGGAAAAGCAGTTTATAAAGCAGAAAAAGTGAGACCATATTGGGATGGTTATTTCCAGGGGAAACGTCTTCCAACGGCTTCTTACTGGTATCAGATCTCATATGAAGATCCTGCCAATAAGACAACAGCGGTGAAAACAGGCTGGATTTTATTGAAAAACATTGAATAAAAGTTAAAACAACTATATTAAAAAGGCTAGCAATTTGTTAGCCTTTTTTAGGCTTTCATAAAATAGAATTGATATTTCAGGAAGGATAAGTTTATATGACTTATAATACAATTTGTCTGGAATTGAATTTCAATCAAAAAAAATAGTATTTTTGTTTAAAATAATATAAAATGTTAAATTGTAGGGCAAGAAGTTTATTTTTGGCTTTGTTTTTAATTCTTATAGGTAACTTTACTTTTTCTCAAAGTAGAGGTAAAACTGTAAGCAAGCAAAAAGCGAGTGCTCAGACTATGAAAGCGGGAGCTTTTATAGACGTTAATACTCCTGGTTATCCTGAATCAAGCTATGGTATCACCCAATTAATAAAAGATGTTTTAATCAATGGTGGTTCCACCTGTTCTACTGCTAATGTAACTAATGTGGTAGTGTCTCCCAATCTGTCTCCGAGCGATCAAAACCGCACCTGGGGATATTTCAACAGAGGTACAACCAATTTTCCGTTTGCCAAAGGTATTGTCCTTACTACAGGGCATGCCAGAAAAGCAGGGAATACTTTTCAGTCTCCTCAGCTGGGAGATGTTTTCGGACATATAGGAGATCCTGATTTAGCAGCAGCTTTAGGTGTTAATAATAATTCCTTGAATGATGCTACCTATATAGAATTCGATTTTGTTCCCACTTCTACAGAGGTTAAATTCAGATATTTATTCGCTTCAGAGGAATATGAAGGAAACTTCCCTTGTACTATTACAGACGGATTTGCATTGCTATTGAAAAAAGTAGGTGATCCTACTTATACCAATCTGGCAGTACTTCCCGGTGGAGCGGGACCCGTGAGCGTAACCAATATAGTTCCGGCAACCTATGCCTGCGGACCTAAGAATGCAGCCTACTTTGGTGGACAGAACACGGCCAATATAGAAACCAATTTTAGTGGACGAACTATTCCTTTAACAGCGCAAGCTACGGTAATCCCGGGGCAGACTTATCATTTTAAAATGGTTTTGGCGGATTATGATGACTCCAATTATGATTCCGGAGTTTTTTTGGAAGCCGGATCATTCGATATAGGAGTTCAGATTTTAAATTCTGCAGGTGTGGCACTTCCGCCATCTATCAATGTATGTGATAATCAGCCTCAGACTTTTACGGCATCTGCGCAGATTCCTAATGCTACTTATCAGTGGTTATTCAATAATGTTCCTATTACGGGAGCAAACACAATAAGCTATACCGCTACACAACCAGGGTTATATACCGTTCAAGTTTTCATTCCGGGAAATACATGTCCCGGAACGGCGAGTGTAACCATTGTAGGTGGAACTTCCCCGACAGTGCAGGATGCAACTCTCACCAGCTGTTATGTTGCGGGAAATGCTACATTTAATTTAACTTCAGCACAAACTTCAATCAGTACAACGCCGGGAGCAACGTTTGCTTACTATGTGAATCAGGCTGACGCTCAGGCTCAGAATGGAAATACTATTGCAACGCCTACTGCTTATTCAAGTCCGGGAGGCCAAACGGTATATGTTCTCGTTAAAAACGGGTTTTGCTCCAAAATAGCTCAGCTTCATCTGGTGAAAGCACCTCAGATGACGGCTACTATTGCGGCACCAACTCCATTAACCTGTACTAATTCTCAGATAACTTTAGATGCTTCTGCTTCAGTATATCCCGCAGGTTCAACATTCAACTGGACTACAACAGGGGGAAATATTGTTTCTGGTGGAAATACTCTTAATCCGGTAGTGAATGCAGCCGGTACTTATACATTAACTATTTCTACTACTTATCAGCCGGGAAATACCACCTGTACTGCAACCTCTACCGTAACGGTTGTAGGAGACAGTGCACCTCCTACAACAGGACTTACCGCTACGAAAGTTCTTATTTGTGCAGGGGAAACTGTAACATTAACGGCATCTGGCGGTGCGACCTATAACTGGGCATCATTACCAGGTACGGGAAATACCCAGGCTGTTACTCCTACCACTACTACGACCTATACTGTAACAGCAGTAGGAGCCAATGGCTGTGTTTCTCAAAATCCGGCAACCATTACTATAGAAGTTTCTCAACCCATTACAGTCCAAAATGCATCACTGCTTAAATGTTATGAGCCGGGAAATATCACTTACGATTTAACTTCAGCTCAACCTCAAATTACCACGGCAACAGGAGTAACGTTTACGTACTATGTGAATCTGGCCGATGCTCAGGCTCAAAATGGAAATACAATTGCTACTCCAACGGCTTATTCAAGTCCGGGAGGGCAGACAGTTTATGTGTTGGTTAAAAACGGAGGCTGTAGCTATGTGGTATCCCTGCAGTTACAAAAGACAGCTGAAACTACTTTAACAATAACGCCTCCGCAAACGATTACATGTACCACCACTCAGATTACGTTGAATGCTTCTGCCTCTGTAATTCCTGCGGGATCCACTATCGCCTGGACGACTACGGGAGGAAATATTGTTTCAGGAGCTAATACACTTACTCCGGTTGTGAACGCAGGAGGAACATATACTTTAACCGTGCAGAATACCACTCAGCCAGGAAATTTAACCTGTACCTATACGGCAAACGTAACAGTGAATGAAGATAAAGTTCTTCCGGTTGCCGGTCTTACATCATCACAACCACAAATCTGTGTTGGAGAATCAGTGACACTAACAGCTACTGGAGGAGTTACCTATAACTGGGGTGGTGGCTTACCTGGTACGGGAAGTACACAGGTAGTATCTCCTACGGTAACCACAACGTATACTGTATTTGCAGTAGGAGCCAATGGCTGTGTTTCTGCGAATCCTGCTACTGTAACAGTAATAGTGGGTCCGCCAACGGCAACTGTAGCCGCTTCAAAAACTAAAATATGTGCCGGGGAATCTGTTACATTAACGGCTTCCGGTGGTATTACATACAATTGGGTTGGATTAACAGGAAACGGGAATACCCAGATTGTTGCTCCTACTACAACTACTACATATTCCGTATATGCATTAGGAGGAAACGGATGTAGTTCCGTAAATCCTGCTACCATTACCATTGAAGTGGTGCCTGCTATTACTTCTACTTTACAGGACGTATATGTGTGTGTGGGTGATTCAGGAGTTCTGGATGCCGGAGCTGGACCTAATTATACTTACTTATGGAGTACAGGAGCAACCACACAAACCATTACTACTAATGTTGTGGGAACTTATACAGTTACAATCAGTAACGGAGTATGTTCTAAGACGTTCTCTGCTCAGTTGTTGAATCCGGATCTTCCGAAGTTTACGAATATCGTATATGATAACCACGTTCTGACTCTTACGGCTTCCAATCCTACAGGGGGTGTGTTAGAATACTCTATAGACGGTGGAGTCACATGGCAAACATCCAATATCTTCTATAATGTATTGGATAATACCAATTACAATATGATGGTCAGAGTAAAAGATGCAAAATGTAGTACTTCAATAAGCTATTATACTTTTGTGATCAGTAATGCCATCACTCCAAACCAGGACGGTATTAATGAAGGAATTGATTTCTCGGGAATAAGTAACTACAATAATTTTGCGGCTTCTATTTTTGACAGATATGGGGCGGAATTATTTAAAGCTACAAAATCTGAACCGGTATGGAGAGGCTCACTTAAAGGAATAAATCTTCCAACAGCAACTTATTGGTATCGGGTTCAGTGGGAAAATCCTGCCAGTAAGAAGCTTGAACTTCGCTCCGGCTGGATATTGCTGAAAAATAGAAACTAAATATAAAGGCGCCTCTATCAGGGCGCCTTTCTTGTTTTTTTAATCATAAAAAAAGTTAAATATTAGTACGATATATTCAAAAAAAAATTAAATTTGTTAAAACAAAAATATTATGAATAGAAATCTACTGTTTTTTTTCTTTTTATTGATTGCACCGTCCTTTTTCTTTTCTCAGAATCTTCCCAGAAAGCCTCAGAAAGAACAAGCTTCTGCATTATCCATGAAAGCAGGGGCTTTTATTGATATCAATGCTACGGGCTATAATGAATCCAATTATAGCATTACACAATTAGTAAAAGATGTTTTAATCTCTTCAGGAACCAATTCCTGTGTTACTCCCAATGTTTCCAATGTAGTGGTAAGTCCAAACCTTCCGGTAGGGAATGCCAACAGATCATGGGGATATTTCCACAAAGGAACCACTAATTTTCCTTTTAAAGACGGGATCGTATTGTCTACAGGATATGTAGTAAAAGGAGGGAATACATTGAATGCTGGAACATTGGGTGATGATTTACCAACAGGAAGTGACCCAGATTTAGTAGCGGCTACTAATCCTACAGGAACATTAAATGATGCTGTAATCTTAGAGTTTGACTTTGTACCGACTTCCAGTCAGGTAAAGTTTAATTATTTGTTTGCTTCTGAAGAATATACAGGTAGTTTTCCTTGTAGCTTCTCTGATGCATTTGCACTATTGTTGAGACCTGTTGCAGGTGGGCCTTATATTAACATGGCTGTATTACCCAGTGGTGCAGGACCTGTGAGTGTGACCAATATTCATCCGGCCACTCAGTTCAGCGGGGCACCGCTTAGCTGCGGAGCTGCTAACCCTACATTCTTCGGAGGGTATAACACAACCAATATCGAGACTAACTTTAATGGAAGAACTATTCCGCTTACCGCAACCGCAACTGTAGTGCCTGGACAGGCATATCACTTTAAAATGGTGTTAGCTGATGCTATTGACAGTTCGTACGACTCTGCGGTATTTCTGGAAGGAGGTTCTTTCAACATAGGTGTAGAGCTTCTTGATAATAACGGGGCTACTTTACCTGCAGAAATTAATGTCTGTGATAACGTTCCTCAGGTACTAACCGCTTCTGTTAACGATCCTATTATGACGTTCCAGTGGTTCTTTAACGGAACTCCAATACCGGGAGCAACTACCAATACAGTTACAGCTGTTCAGCCGGGAACCTATACTATTGAAGCAAGTGTTCCAGGGAATCCTTGTCCGGGAACTGCGTCTATTAAGATTAATGGTGGGACAACCCCATTAGCTCAGGATGCAACCTTGCTGCTCTGTACGACTCCGGATATAACAACGTTTGATCTCACTAATTCCATGTCATCCATAAGCCCAACACCGGGCGCTGTATTTTATTTCTATGAAAATCAGGCTGATGCTCAGGCTCAAAATGGAAACTATATTCAAAACATATTAAGTTATAACGGTACAGATGGGCAAATTTTATACGTTGTTGTATCCAATGGCGGTTTCTGTAGTGAATTAGTTGAACTGAAACTATTGAAAGAAGCAACTCCTGTAGCTCACCTTACTTCTTCTAGATTAAAAATTTGTCCGGGAGAAACGGTAAACTTTACCGCAACGGGAGGAAATACTTATTTGTGGAATAACTTCCCCGGTTCAGGTAATACCCAATCTGTAACACTATATCAGACGACAACATTCACGGTATATGCTATCGGACCGAAGGGATGTAAATCCCTGCAACCGGCAACTGTAACCGTAGAAGTTACTCCGGAAATTACTTCCCCTCTGAAAGATGTCGAAATGTGTATCGGAGACAGGATTACTTTAGATGCGGGTGCAGGACCAAACTATAAATACTTATGGAGCACAGGTGCTACTACCCAGACTATTAATGTAGACCAGATCGGAATTTATACGGTAACTATTGACAACGGATACTGTACAAAAACTTTCACATCGAAAGTAATGGCAGCTGCAAAACCATATATCACCAATTTGCAGTATGGAAACAATACATTAACGATCACTGCTCAGAATACTTCAATCAATAATATTTACGGAAACCTTGAATATTCTGTTGACGGTGGTATTTCATGGCAGGATTCAAATGTCTTCAACAACCTGTTGAATAACACAACCTATCATATTCAGGTAAGAATACAAGGTACCCATTGTACAGGGGAAATTGAATTCTATACATTGCATATCAATAATCTGATTACGCCTAACCAGGATGGGGTGAACGACGTATTAGATCTTACTGCATTTGGAGATTTTAATAATTTCACTGGATCTATCTATGACAGATACGGAGTGGAAATGTTCAGGTTCTCAAAAGAAACGCCGATCTGGGATGGTTCCGTAGGGGGTAAGAGACTTCCGACAGGTACTTACTGGTACAAGTTTAATTTTGAATATCCGAAATCAAAAGCTCAGATGCACTGGTCCGGATGGATCATGTTGAAAAACAGAGAATAATAAAAAACAGATAATGCAACAAAAAAGCCTTTCAGAGTTTGAAAGGCTTTTTATTTTTTTATTGGTTTGTTTTCCAGAGTGTGGTGAACGCAATAAAATCAGTTACACTCAGTTCCTCAGCTCTTTTATCCATAAACTCATGGGTTTTTAATGCTTCCGGAATAGTAAGGACTTTCAAGGCGTTGGAAAGTTTTTTTCTCCTTTGGTTAAAACCCGCTTTTACGATCTGTTTAAAGAGAACCTCATTGCCCGCAAGACCCTCTTTTGGACTCCTGGTGAGTCTGATAACACCTGATTTTACTTTAGGGGGTGGATTAAATACATTTTCGTGGACAGTGAAAAGATAGGAGACATCATAATAAGCCTGTACCAAAACCGATAAAATCCCATAATCTTTTGTTCTCGGAACAGCTGCTGTTCTTTCGGCAACTTCTTTCTGGAACATTCCTACCATTTCCGGAATCAGTTCATAATAGTCGATAATCTGAAATAAAATCTGTGAAGAAATATTATATGGGAAGTTTCCTATAATGGCAATTTGTTTCCCATTTACGAATGAAAAATCCTGCTTCAGAAAATCTCCTACGAAAGTCTCCTCAGTAATGGAAGAATAGTTGTTCTTCAGGTACTCTATGGATTCCTTGTCTATTTCAGCAAGGTAAATGTGTTGATCTTTTTCTAAAAGATATTTCGTAAGAACGCCCATTCCGGGACCCACTTCCATTACATTTTTATAGTTGTTGAAGCTTAACCCTTCTACAATTTTTTTAGCGATGTTTTCATCTGTCAAGAAGTGTTGACCAAGATGCTTTTTTGCCTTTACACTCAATGTTTTTTATGATTTTGTTAACAATGATTTTCCGAATTTCGTCCCAAATTTCGGAAGTTTTTTTCTATTTTAGCCAAAAATTTTAATATTAATGGCTAAATCTGTAGATGAATTTAATAAGAAAAGGCTTCGGTCCAGCAATATTACTGTAGTAATAAGTATTGCCTTAGTGTTATTTTTGTTGGGATTAATGGGATTGATTTTAATAAATGCTCAGAAATATTCCGACTATATCAAAGAACAATTGGTGGTGAACGCCTACTTTGATGAAAACTATGATGCTAAGGATTCAATGAAAATTGCCAAACTGGAGGAAGAAACTTTCAAAAAAGTACAGACTTTGGCTCCCGTTAAAAAAGCTACTTATATTTCAAGAGAAATGGCCTCTCAGGAAGCTAAAAAAAGTATGGGAATTGATGCGAATGCGCTTTTTGAAGAAAATATATTTCCATCATCTATAGAAGTCGCTTTAAAGCCGGAATATGTAGATCCGGCTAAAATTGATGAAGCCATCAAAATTATTAAATCCGTTCCGGGAATTACAGATGTTAAAAACGATAGTACCTTAATGGTGGAAGTTTATAATAACCTGAGCAGAATTCTAAAGTGGATTTTAGGATTTTCTATCTTATTCCTGATCTTAGCGGTAGTTTTAATTAACAATTCTATCCGCCTTAAAATATTTTCCAAAAGATTTATTATCAAAACCATGCAGCTGGTGGGAGCCAAGAGAAGGTTTATCCTAAAACCGTTTATCATTGAAGCTGTCGTTTTAGGTGCTATTGGTGCTGTAATAGGGTTGCTTGTTTTATTTGGAGTTTGGTATTATTTCACAAATCAGATTGGTTCTGCTTTCGTACAGGATAATCAACAGTATTTCTGGTTGATCTTGCTTGTACTTGGCGTAGGTATATTGATCACGGTTTTAAGTACCATTATAGCAACCTGGAGATTCTTAAGATCAAACGTTGACGATTTATATTACTCTTAAATAATGAGCAAAAAAACAAATAAGTTTTCCGCTGCAGATTTTGGCAGGGATACTGAAACCCCACAGGAAACGCCCTTTTACTTCGGACAGCAAAATTTCAAATGGATGCTGATCGGTTTAGCATTTATTGTAGTGGGATTTCTTTTGATGATGGGGCCGGACGCCAATACTGTAGACGGGAAATTAGATCCCAATCAATGGAATGATGATATTTTCTCTATTCGCCGGATCAGGATTGCACCATTGTTTGTTGTGATTGGTTTTGCCATAGAGGTATATGCGATTCTAAAAAGAAAATAATAAATTTTTGATACAAGGATTAAAAGATTAAAGAATTAAAGATCAGACCCCTCTGAAACATTCATTTGAAAGAGTATTAAATAAATGATTCATCTTTCAGGATTATGTTTTAGGCCTGAAAATCTTTTAATTCTTTAATCTTTTAATATTTCAATTTTTGAAAGAATATGGATTTAATAAAAGCAATTATTATTGCCATTATAGAGGGACTTACTGAATATCTGCCTATCTCTTCTACGGCACATATGGGATTTACAGCAAGTTTGCTAGGACTGGAGGATGATGAGTTTCTAAAAATGTTTCAGGTTTCCATTCAGTTTGGAGCCATCCTTTCTGTAGTGGTGGCTTACTGGAAAAAATTTTTTGATTTTAGCAATATCAAGTTTTATTATAAGCTTGGTTTTGCCGTTATACCTGCTTTGGTTTTAGGCTATATTTTTGATGATAAAATAGAGGCGGTCCTTGGAAATCAGATTGCAATCTCTTCGGTGCTGGTGATAGGAGGAATTATTTTGTTGTTTGCGGATAAATGGTTTAAAAATGCAAAAATTGATGACGAAAAAGGAATAACAGTAAGAAATGCAATCACCATAGGTCTTTGGCAATGCCTGGCGATGATGCCCGGAACAAGCCGAAGCGCAGCTTCCATTATCGGAGGTATGGCGCAGGGATTAACCAGAAAAGCAGCCGCTGAGTTTTCATTTTTTTTAGCTGTTCCTACCATGCTTGCCGTTACTGTGTACTCGGTATTCCTTAAAACCTGGGGTAAGGAAACAGGAAACCCTCAGAAAGGGTATGAAATGATCCTGTCTTCACAGGACCATATTACCATATTCCTTGTTGGTAATTTAGTGGCTTTTATCGTGGCATTGATTGCTATTAAAGCATTTATAGGAATGCTGAACAAATATGGTTTCAAACCTTGGGGATGGTACCGTATTTTTGTTGGGATAGCTTTGTTGATCTATTTCTATTTTTTTAAGTAAAAACAACCGTATTTCATTACCCTTTACTCATAATTTAATGACAGCCGAAGAACTACAGTCAGGACAGATATTTCTATTGGACAAGCCGTTGGATTGGACTTCTTTTCAGGCGGTCAATAAAATGAAGTATAAACTCAAAAGGGAGTTTAAGCTTCCTAAAAAATTTAAAATTGGACACGCCGGAACGTTAGATCCCAGAGCGACAGGGCTTCTCATTGTGTGCTGTGGAAAATTTACCAAGAAAATTCCGGAAATACAGGATGCCCCTAAAGAATACTGGACGGAAATCAAAATAGGAGTTCAGACTGAGAGCTATGATACGGAAAAACCTGAAATTCTTCATCAGGACATTTCCCATATTTCAGAGGAATTTATCAGGGAAACTTTGAAGAAATTTGTAGGAGAAATAGAGCAGAAGCCGCCCGTGTTTTCTGCTATAAAAATTGATGGCGAAAGAGCCTATAATTTAGCAAGAGCCGGTGAGGAGGTGGAAATGAAATCCAGGAAAACCACGATCTTTTATGTGGAAGATATTAAGATCAATCTTCCTTATGTAAATTTTATGGTGGGATGTTCAAAAGGAACCTATATCCGTAGTCTTGCTCATGATATTGGGCAGGAACTTGGCGTAGGGGCATATCTGACGCAACTGAGAAGAACCAAAATCGGGAATTATCGGATTGAGGAGGCCACCAGCCAGTTTCTGGATAATGATTTCAGGTTTGAAAACCTTAACAACGAAGATTATGCAGGAGAAAACACGCATTAACAAATACCTTTCAGAAGTGGGGTACTGCTCCAGAAGAGCAGCAGATAAGTTATTGGAAGAAGGGAGAATAAAAGTGAACGGAAAAATTCCTGAACTGGGTACGAAAATCTCGGATGAAGACATAGTGGAAGTAGACGGAAAACCTATTCGTGAGTTGCAGGAAAAACCCGTATATATTGCTTTTAATAAGCCTGTGGGGATTGTGTGTACAACAGATACCAAACGCGAGAAAAACAATATTGTAGATTATATCAGCCACCCAAAAAGGATTTTCCCGATCGGAAGACTGGATAAACCCAGTGAAGGCCTTATCCTGCTGACAAGTGACGGAGATATCGTGAACAAAATTCTAAGAGCCAGAAATAACCACGAAAAAGAATATCTCGTACGGGTAGACAAACCCATCACACCAAAATTTCTGGAAAAAATGCGGAATGGAGTTCCTATTTTAGACACTGTGACCAGAAAATGCGAGGTAGAAAAAATTGATGAAATGAATTTCCGTATCGTTCTCACCCAAGGTCTTAACCGGCAGATCCGGAGAATGTGCGAATACCTGGGTTACGAGGTGAAAAAACTGAAAAGAATCCGTATCATGAACATCAAATTAGATCTTCCCATCGGAAAATGGAGAGATCTCACCGATGAAGAACTTTCTGCACTGAATATCCTTTTAGAGGATTCCAGCAAAACTGCGGATTAATGGAAATTTTTAACTCAAACTCAAAAACTCATACTATTTTAAGTATAGTTTCATTTTTGCTTCA
Source organism: Chryseobacterium barbadense (assembly GCF_042849955.1). Taxonomy (NCBI): domain Bacteria; kingdom Pseudomonadati; phylum Bacteroidota; class Flavobacteriia; order Flavobacteriales; family Weeksellaceae; genus Chryseobacterium; species Chryseobacterium barbadense. Next base: position 33,711 of record NZ_BAAFHL010000017.1, on the reverse strand, counting down.
TATTCCGGTTTCAGTTTCAGCAGTTTCCAGATCTTTTTTTCATCCGGATTGCTTATACGATAGAAAATAATTTTGTCTGCTGAATATTTAAAATACGGATGATTTTTCATCCATTCTTCGGGAGCATCGAGGAGTGTATATTTTAAAACATCCGAAGAGTTGAGCTGACAAATCGAGATGAGTTTCCCTACCAGTTCCTTATCAATATTATATGTTTCCAGGATCTGTTCCTTTGTAATAAATCCGCCGAGCTTTTTACGGAATCCGATCATAGATGCTGCACTTTTTTCATCAAGCCCGAATTCCAGAAGCTGCTTAAAAGTAATTTTATTCAGATCTGTTTTTGAGAAATCTGTTTTCTCCTGACTTACGGTAAAGCTGGAAGGGTTTATCTTTATGTAGGGTTTCAATTCTTCAAACTTTTCAGTAGAAATAACGAAACACTTCTGGATATCATCAAGGCTTTTAAAACTTCCTTTCAAATTTCTGTCCCGATAATTAACAATAACTTTAGCCTGGTTTTGTGAAAAGCCAAGAGATTTCCATCCCTCCACATCAAGGGCATTAGGGTCAAATGAATGATGCTGTTTTTTAGATTGTATTCCTTGACCGGATAAATTACCAGGACCCGTGTCCGGTAAAATGAGATGAGGTTCTAATTGACGGTAGTCCTCTTCACTGATGATGAAACATTCTCTGAATTTTTCTTTGCTGATAAAGCTTCCGCCCAGGTGTTTTTTATAGGTAAGAATAGCGTCTGCCTGCTTTTCGGAAAAGCCCATTTGAACCCAACGCTCCGCAGAAATATCGTCTGGATTGAATTTTCCGGAAAGGATAAGTAATTTCTTTTCATGCTTTTTGGGCATATATATCCCTGCTTCCTGACTGGTTTCAGGAAGTAGAATATAGGGGCTTAATTCTTTAAACTTTTCCGGCTTAACGGCATAACATCTCCTTAATTGTGCTTTAGAGATAAATTTCCCTCCGATCAGTTCCTTATAATGAAGAATGGTAGTGGTTTGTTTTTTTGAAAAACCAAGCTCCTGCCATTGTTGGGCATTAAGATCATTTGGATCAAACTCAGATAAAGGAACCTTATTTTCAGAAATAAAGTACACCTCAGAAAAGTTTTCCTTTTTGCCTGTATATTTTTGAAAGCCGGATAGGATAATGAGTAGCATTCCCAGAAATGCTACCTTTTGGTAATAATCTTTTTTCATCATGGAGTAAACTTAATGATAAAAACAGATTTCAACAATAAGTTATGGTGCATTCATATATTTATCATTAAAATTTATCTGAATTTGTTTTTAAAATAAAAGTAAACTCTATTTATTTAGAATTTTTTTAATGATTGATAGTGACTTTTAAAGTTTGATAAATGGTTGATTGAGAATCAATTTGTATCGGTGTATATTTTGTGATTTAAAAAAAATAACCCTCCAATTAGAGGGTTTATTGATGATGAAAATTATTTATTCGGTATCCTTTTCTACTAATGATTCTTTAAGTTTCAGAAGTTCGGCTTTTACGAATTCCAGCCGGTCTATTAAAGTAATCGTTTCAGAGATTTTACTGTTAGTCGTCAATGCAATACGGGCACCATCCAAAGTATAGCCTTTTTCTTTTACCAGGTGGTAAATAATCTGGAGATTTTTGATATCTTCCGGAGTGAAGTATCGGTTTCCCTTTTTATTCTTTTTAGGTTTAATAATAGGGAATTCCTGTTCCCAATACCGTATTAATGAGGTGTTTACATCAAAAGCCTTGGCTACTTCTCCTATCGAATAATACAGTTTATCAGGTAAATTTATTTTCATTTTTACTAATCCTAAACTCCAAAGATAAAATTTTTTAAAATGTGTTACAAATATGAGCTAACTATTGTTGAGTTCCACCTTAAGATTCGGAATTTGCGAATTATTTAACATAATAAATTTTGTATTATGATTTTCTTAAAAGAATCTGTTTTTTTGTAACTTGTGAACGAAATCTCTTCTGAGAATCAATATAATACCAACCTAAAGTATATCAAATATGAAACGTTCTTTATTTATTATGCTGCTGTTAACACCATTTTTAGGGTTTTCACAGTGGTCAAAAACGGAATTACGGTCCCAAAAAGTCAAGGAATCTCAACAAAAACTGGAATATTCGGCATTGTATTCACTGAATGCAGATCAATTGAGGCAAACATTAAAAAACGCTCCGGAACGATCTTCTGGCAGCAAAGGAATTATTGTTTCCATTCCAACAATCAATGGAGAGATAGAGAAATTTCAAGTTTGGGAGTTTTCCAATATGGCTCCTGAATTGCAGGCAAAATATCCGGACATCAGATCTTATGTAGGAATTGGAATAGATGACCCTAGCGCTTATTTAAGGTTCAGTATGTCGCCTACCGGATTTTCATCCATGCTTTCCAGATCCGGGAACTCAGAATATATAGAAGCATATACAGAAGACAGAAATGTGTATGCTGTTTTTGATTCCAATGCCAGAAGAAACCAAACTAAAGATCCTTTTGAATGTAAGACTCCCGAAGATATGGGAGCATCTCCGGAAAAAAAAAGCAGTGCTGTAAATAAAAAAATTGCAGGTTTTAATACTTTCAGATTAGCTATAACCTGTACCCATGAATATGCAGAATATCATATAACCGCAGCGGGTCTTCCCGGAACAGCTACCGAAGCTCAAAAAAAAGCAGCCGTATTAGCTGCCATGAATGCTTCCGTTACACGTATGAACGGAGTTTTTGAAAGAGATTTATCTCTTCACTTCAACCTGGTTGCCAACAATGATTTGATTATTTATACAAGTGCGGCTACCGATCCTTATACACAAGGAGATGAAATTTCGGATGTTCAGAGTGAAATTGATACAGAAATAGGTTCTGCTAATTATGATATGGGGCATATATTTGATAAAGAAAATGGAAGTGGCTATGCTCCGGGAGATATATGTGACAATACTTCGAAAGCCATGGGCTGGACTGCGAGTAATTTCCCTGAAGGAGATACATTTGATATTGATTATGTCGCTCACGAAATGGGGCATCAGCTGGGAGCTAATCACTCTTACAGCTATCAAAACGGGTCCGCCAATCCCAATTCTTTAGTTGAACCTGGTAGCGGCTCTACCATTATGGCTTATACGGGAATTACAAATAGCTATGATGTTCAGTTTAATTCGGATGATTATTTCCAATCTTTCAATATTACAGAAATAAAAAATAGAATAAACAGCGTTACCTGTGGAACGAATACTCCTTTTGCCGGAGCAGCTCCAATGGTTAATGCCGGAGCAGATTATACCATTCCCCAATCCACGCCTTTTGTATTGAAAGGAACAACACCGGATGCCGGTAGCTCATCTTATACTTATGCCTGGGAACAAATGGATCCGGCTGGTGGCCAATTTGCTGCCAATTCTATTCCTTATGCAGCGAAACCTTCCGGTCCTACATTCAGATCTTTAAAGCCGGTAAGTACTCTAACAAGATATTTCCCTGATTTTAATAAGGTATTGGGAGGCGTTTTAACGACAAAATGGGAAACTGTATCCAGTGTAGGAAGAAATCTTAATTTTGATATCACAGTCAGAAACAACAATCCGTTAGATCCGCAAACCAACAGAGACAGAACGGTGATTACTGTGAATGCAGCTTCCGGTCCGTTCCGGGTAACAGCTCCCGCATTCGGACAGTCATTAAACTCAGGATCTGCCACTACCATAACCTGGGATGTTGCAGGGACAACAGCTGCACCTGTAAGTACCGCCAATGTCAATATTAAACTTTCCACTAATGGTGGACAAACATTTACCACTCTGGTAGCCAATACCCCTAATGATGGTAGTGAACAAGTTACCATACCTGCAGGTTCCACAGCTACCAATGCTTATATTATGGTTGAACCTGTAAATAATGTCTATTATGCAGTAAGTCCAAGTTTCGTAATTGATTATTCGGTAACGGGAGAAACGTGCAACACCTATACTTATAGTGGTCCTGCTGTAACGATTACTGACAGTCCTGGTGGAAATGCCATTTCCTCACCAAGAGTTTTTGCTCCGTTAACGGTTAATAATACAGGAACTATTACTAAAATTAAGGTAACTCCAAATATATCGCATACTTATGTACAGGATGTGTCTGTCGGAATAGAAGGTCCTTTGGGAACGTCCGCTCTTATATGGAACAGATCATGTACTAATCAGGATAATATTATAGCATCTTTCAGTGATGCAGGAACTGTGACTACTTGTGCCACACCGATTCAGGGTGAAAGGAAATCGGCTGAAACATTAGAAATATTTAAAGGCAGTTCTCCGCAAGGGCAATGGAGGTTATTTGCTTCGGATAATTTTCCGGGAGACGCAGGAACTATTAATTCATGGTCTCTTGAGGTATGTACCCGTGCTACTCAGGCTATATTAGGAGTGAATGAAGCACCTGCTGTAAATAATGATATTAAGATCTATCCGAACCCAAGCAATGGTAATTTCTTTATTAAATCAAGAAACTTATCAGGAGATGTGAAGGTAACTTTGTTTTATTCCAGCGGTAGATTGATTCATTCTTCTTCATATAAGGGAGCTGGGGATCATACTCAGGAATTTAATCTGAACATGCCTAAAGGCGTTTATATCATCAACTTAAATTCTTCTAAGGGAGTATTCAGCCAAAAACTGATCGTTAAGTAAAATTTTTATAAAATAAGATAAAGGAGGTCAATATTTATTGACCTCCTTTTTTGTTGTAAATTGCAGGCTTATAAAGAATGTGGTATGAAAATTATGAACAAGTTAGCTATGATTGGTTTGGTTTTAGCATTGGTAAATTGCCAATCAGTAAATTACAGCCCTATGTTTTATGATGATGTGAAACCGAAACAAATTTCGGGTCAGTTTAGCTTTACCGAAGGCCCTTCTTCGGATCAGGAAGGAAATGTATATTTTACAGACCAACCCAATGATAAAATTTATGTTTGGGAATGGAAGACCAACAAGATCACTGAATTTTTAGACAAAACCGGAAGAGCGAATGGAACCCATTTTGATAAGGACGGAAATCTGATTACCTGTTCCGATGATCAGGGTGAAATATGGCAAATATCAAAAGACAAAAAAATTCAGGTCCTGTTAAAAGATTTTGAAGGCAAGCGGTTGAATGGTCCTAATGATGTCTGGAACGATTCTTTTGGCGGATTATACTTTACAGATCCTTTGTATGAAAGAGAGTATTGGGATAATTTTAAACAGGAAATTCCACACAAAAGTTTATATTACAGAAGTAAAGAAGGAAAAGTAAGCAAGATCGACACTTTTACCCAACCCAATGGAATTGTGGGCAGTGAACAATTTAAAAAGCTTTATGTTTCGGATATAGATGCTAAAAAGACTTATGTCTATGATATTTTAGATGAAGGAAGACTTTCCGGAAAAAGACTTTTTTGTGAAATGGGTTCCGATGGAATGACACTGGACATGCATGGAAATTTGTATTTAACGGGTGATGGGGTACATGTTTTTAATCGTGGCGGAAAGAAAATTTATCATATTCCAATTCCTGAAGAATGGACCTCGAATGTAACATTTGGAGGTGAACATCATGATATACTTTTCATTACGGCTTCAAAATCAGTTTATATTTTACCGACCAAAGTAAAAGGTATAAAATAACTATAATGGAAGTATCAATATGCTACTTCCATTTTTATTTTCTTACCCTTCAGTTTCTCATGGCTTAATTTCTTGATAACGGAATTCACTTTACCTCTTGCAACCGCCACATACGAAGTAGTATCTTTTACTTCTATTAATCCAATATCTTCTTTTTGTAGTTCTCCTTTTTTTATGAGATAGCCTACAATGTCTACCTTATTGACCTTGTCTTTCTTTCCTGCACTGATGTAGATCGTTTGAAAAGGCGTTTTTCCGGGAACTTTAGTAAAGCCGGTAACATTTTCTTCCGGGGTATTATTTTTAATGAATGGAAAATGTTCATCCTCGGTCATGATTAAATAAGCAAAACCTTTAGCATTCATTCTTGCAGTACGGCCATTTCGATGGATAAAAGCATCTTCTTTTGGTGGCAATTGATAATGAACAATAGATTCAACTTCCGGAACATCCAGTCCGCGGGATGCCAGATCAGTGGTAATCAAAATTCTGGCGGAATCATTCCTGAATTTTAGTAAAGCCCGTTCTCTTTCATCCTGCTCCATCCCGCCGTGGAATGTTTCCCTGTCGATCCCTTTTTGACGCAAAAGTTCAGAAATACGGTCAACAGCATCACGGTGATTACAGAATATCAAAGTTCTTTTGTTTCCGATTTTGCAGATCAAATTGAAAAGGGTATCCAGCTTCTCTTCAGGAGTCGTCATCACTTTTTTTAATTGAATATCCGGTTTGGCTTCATTTAATTTCAGGAAATTGATGGTTTTCTCATTCTTTAATCCTGTGAAAGCCGGAATTTCATCCATGGCTGTTGCGGAAGTTAAGATTCTTTGAGAAGTGTTTTTCAATGATTTGATAATGAATTCCATATCTTCCTGGAATCCTAATTCAAGAGCTTTGTCAAACTCATCCAATACCAGAGTCTGAATTGTTTTCGGGTCAAAATTGTTATTTCTAAGGTGATACACCACTCTTCCCGGAGTTCCGATCAGTACAGCCGGAGCTTCGATCAGATTATTGATTTCAATCTTTTTATCATGTCCGCCATAGCATACCGAAACTTTGAAATCTGTTCCCATCGCTTTAAAAACCTGCTCGATCTGTAAAGCAAGCTCTCTTGCGGGAACTAAAACCAAGGTCTGAATTCCTGAAACGTTCTTTTTAAGATTTCTGAGAACAGGAAATAAAAAAGCAAGTGTTTTCCCTGAACCGGTAGGAGAAAGAAGAATAATATCCTGGTTGTTTTCAGAAGCTTTGTAGGTAGATTGCTGCATCTGATTCATCTCCTGAATCTGCAGTTTTTGATAAATAGATTCTAATTCCATTTTGCAAAGGTAATGATTAAGCAGCAGGAATCAGAAATTGGGTTAATAAGAAGCTTTAATTGATCTGCTTTTCATAATGGCTCACTGCATCAGAAACAATAAAATTGATCATTCTGAAATCATACTGGTCTTTGTGAAAATAATATATTCCCAGTTCAACCAGAAGCTTTCTGTGAAACGCTCCGAAAAACTCAATATCATTCAACATCTGCAATGCATTATCTGCCATATACTCTTTATACTCCGTGAGGAATAAAGGGAAAGGTTATTATTAAACCGTTTCAGCTCTTCTAACTGGGATACTGTAATTGATTTAGCCATGACAATTATTTTTTCTTTTCAGCACTTTAAAGTTAATCATTTTTAATCAATTTGAAATTGAACGAAAAAAGCTAATGATTTTATGGTTTGATTTATAGTGTTTTAAATAAAAACGGCTATGAATGGAATTATTGTTTATCTCAAATAAAATTCATATCTTTGCACCCACTTTTGTGGTACAGGTTTGAAGAAGTAAAACTTTAATTATTAATAACTTCCGTATTTTTTAATCCACATTGATTCAAACCGTTAAAAAAGAAGGAATACAAATTTTATTAGAAAATGTCAAAAGAGACAAATTCAGCAGAGGTTTTATTAAACCAAAACGTAGCACCGGAACAATTTGATTGGGATTCATTCGAATCTGGTCTTGATGCAGATGCGAGAAAAGAAAAAAGCGATTTAGAAGAAATCTACAACGGATCTTTGAACAACCTGGACGATAACGACGTTTTAGTTGGAAAAGTGGTAAGATTAACTGACAAAGAAGCTATCGTAGACATCAATTTCAAATCAGAAGGTGTTATTTCTCTTAACGAATTCCGTTACAATCAAGGATTGAAAGTAGGTGATGAGGTTGAAGTAATGGTAGACAGAAGAGAAGACAAAACTGGTCAGTTACAATTATCTCACAAAAAAGCAAGAACGCTTAAAGCTTGGGATAAAGTAAACGAGCTTCACGAAACAGGTGAAATCGTAAACGGTTTTGTGAAATCAAGAACTAAAGGAGGTATGATCGTTGACGTACACGGAATCGAAGCGTTCTTACCTGGTTCTCAAATTGACGTTAAGCCAATTAAAGATTACGATCAGTTCGTAGGTAAAACTATGGAGTTCAAAGTGGTAAAAATCAACCCTGAATTCAAAAACGTAGTAGTATCTCACAAAGCATTGATCGAGGCAGATATCGAAGGTCAGAAAAAAGAAATCATCTCTCAATTAGAGAAAGGACAAGTTCTTGAAGGTACTGTTAAGAATATTACTTCTTACGGTGTGTTCATCGACTTAGGTGGTGTAGACGGATTGATCCACATTACAGATCTTTCTTGGTCTAGAGTGAACCACCCATCTGAAATCCTTGAGGACGGACAAACTGTGAAAGTGGTTATCCTTGATTTCGATGATGAGAAAACAAGAATCCAATTGGGTATGAAGCAATTAGAGCCGCACCCATGGGATGCTCTTTCTGCTGACTTAAAAGTAGGAGATAAAGTAAAAGGAAAAGTAGTAGTTCTTGCTGACTATGGTGCATTTGTAGAAATCGCTCCAGGTGTAGAAGGGTTAATCCACGTTTCTGAAATGTCTTGGTCTACTCACTTAAGATCTGCCGGTGATTTTGTAAAAGTAGGTGATGAAGTTGAAGCTGAAGTATTAACTTTAGACAGAGACGAAAGAAAAATTTCTCTTGGTATCAAGCAATTATCTAAAGATCCATGGGAAAACATCGAAGCTAAGTATCCGGTAGGATCTAAGCATGTAGGAACTGTAAGAAACTTCACTAACTTTGGTGTATTCGTAGAGTTAGAAGAAGGTATCGACGGATTAATCTACATCTCTGATCTTTCTTGGACTAAGAAAATCAAGCATCCGTCTGAATTCTGTGCAGTAGGTGATAAATTAGATGTTATCGTATTAGAATTGGATATCCAGGCTAGAAGATTATCTCTGGGTCACAAACAATTGACTGAAAACCCATGGGATACATTCGAAACTAAATATGCTGAAGGAACTATCCACGCTGGTAAAGCGGTAGAAGTTCATGATAAAGGAGCTTCTGTACAGTTCGAAGATGCTGAGGTTGAAGCTTTCTGCCCTTCAAGATTATTAGAGAAAGAAGATGGATCTAAAATCAAGAAAGGAGAAGAAGCTGATTTCAAAGTAATTGAATTCAACAAAGAATTCAAAAGAGTAGTAGTATCTCACACAGGTATCTTCAGAGATGAAGAGAAGAAAAATGCTAAAGAAGCTACTAAGAACGTTACTTCTTCTTCAAACGAAGAAAGATCAACTCTTGGAGATATCGATGCATTAGCAGAATTGAAAAGAAAAATGGAAGAAGGTAAATAATCTTTCACCATATAATATTTGAGCCACTCTTCAGAGTGGCTTTTTTTATGAAAATCATGAGAATCGGCTCAGGCAAAGCCTGAGCCGATTTTATTTATCTATTATTTTGATGAGCTTTGAATAATCTGGCTAGTTATCGTACCTTTGCTGGCTGAAAAATGAGTATGAAGAAGAAAAATATACTAAAAGGAGTTTTATTTGTCGGAATAGGAGCAAGTATATATGGGATGTTAGCAACATTCGTGAAAATGGCGTACCAGCATGGGTATACGACTTCAGAGGTGACGACATCGCAATTTGTATTAGGGTTAATAGGTCTTTTAATTCTTAATTTCGTTCAAACCATCACTTCCAAACAAAAACTATCATCGCCAAGCCCAAAAGAATTCAGAACATTGATGTTGGCCGGAACCTCAATGGGGTGCACAAGCTTATTTTACTACATCGCAGTGCAGTATATCAATGTTTCTATCGCTATTGTCTTGCTGATGCAGTCCGTATGGTTCAGTGTAGTGGTGGAAAGATTTTTAGCGAAAAAATTGCCCAATGCCAGAAAAATTTTTGCTACGGCGGTTGTTTTATTGGGAACCGTATTGGCAACCAATCTTATAAACGTTGAATTGGAACTGGATTGGAGAGGTATTTTCTGGGGATTGTTGGCGGCGGCATCTTATACCTTAACGATGTTTACATCAAACACTCTCGCAACGCATTTGCCGGTATTCAGGAAAAGTATGGTCATGCTTTCCGGAGGAGCTGTTGTGGTGTTTGTATTTTTATTCTTTGCGCAGATCGGGCCACTTTATTTTGACGGATTGAAATCCGTATATTTAAACTTCACCGAGAATACCGAGCATATTCATTCTTTTAATTACTCCATATTTTGGAAATATGGATTGATTCTGGCGTTGTTTGGAACGGTTATTCCGCCAATTTTATTTAATATAGGCTTTCCGAATGCAGGGTTAGGTTTAGGAAGTATTGTTTCTTCATTAGAGCTTCCTGTTTCGGTAACGATGGCTTTTGTTCTGTTGGGAGAAAAAGTTCTTTTAATTCAGTGGGCAGGAATTGTATTAATACTTTTCGCCATTGTTTTAATGAACCTTCCTTCAAAGAAAGAAAAGGAATATGAAGTGGCTGAACTTTCTTAAGAATACTATAATTAAATCAAAAATTATAATGAAAACTGCTTCTTTTGAGGTGGTTTTTTTAATTTTATATAAAATAAGTTTTATGAGATATGTAAAAAATGTAATGTGGGCAATCTTATTGATGGTGCCGGTTTGGATGTTCTCTCAACTCAGACCTTTAGATGCAATGCTTACGAATTATCAGTATCCTTATGAAGTTCATTTCATCAATCTTAAATCCCAGAATAATGATCTGAAAATGGCTTATATGGATGTGAAACCCAAAACACCCAACGGAAAGACCATTATGCTGCTTCACGGGAAAAATTTTAACGGCGCTTATTGGGAACAAACGGCAAAAGACCTGTCAGCAAAAGGATTCAGAGTCATTATTCCGGATCAGATCGGTTTTGGAAAATCTTCTAAACCCCGGAATTATCAATTCTCATTTGCACAATTAGCAGCCAATACAAAAGCGATTCTGGATGAGCTGAAAATTAATACCACGATTGTTTTGGGACATTCAATGGGTGGAATGTTAGCGACACGATTTACGTTAATGTATCCTGAGGCGGTTGAAAAACTGATTCTGGAAAACCCAATCGGGTTAGAAGATTACAAAGCATTGGCAAAATATCAGACGATTGATGAAGCTTACAAATCTGAATTGAAAAACACCTATGAATCTTATAAGAATTATCAGTTAAAGTTTTATTATGACAATCAGTGGAAACCGGAATACGATAAATGGCTGAATCTGCTTGCAGGCTGGACGTTAAGTGAAGATTATCCACAAGTTGCATGGAATGCAGCTTTAACCAGTGATATCATATTCAACCAACCAGTTGTTTATGAATTTAAGAATATTAAAGTTCCAACGTTATTGATCATCGGGACCAGAGACAGAACAGCCATAGGAAAGGATAGAGCACCTAAAGAAGTTCAGCCTTTAATGGGGCAATACCAGGAATTAGGGAAAAAAACGCAACGGGAAATTACAGGTTCAAAATTGGTAGAACTTGAAAATGTAGGGCATCTTCCACATATAGAAGTATATCCGAAATTTTTTGAAGCTTTATATAACTTTATTAAATAAGCAAAATAAAAAGAGGCTGTTCATTTTGAACAGCCTCTTTTTGTATGTATTGTTGTCTGAATTTCTATTTCTTGAAAGCAGCATCTTTGATTCTAGCTTTTTTACCTCTAAGGTCTCTGAAGTAATAAATTCTAGATCTTCTAACTTTACCTCTTCTGTCAACTTCAATTTTTTGAAGAGCAGGCATGTTGATTGGGAATACTCTTTCTACACCTACATCACCACTCATTTTTCTGATCGTGAAAGTTTTTGTAGAACCAGTACCTCTTAATTGGATAACTGTTCCTTTGAAGAACTGAGTTCTGGTCTTTTGTCCTTCTTTAATTTCGTAATACACAGTGATGGTATCACCTGCTTTGAATTCAGGGAATTCTTTTTTCGCAATGTACTTGTCTTGTACGTACTTTAATAAATCCATTATTAATAAAATAAAATGTTAAAGCTAAGCAACTTACACGTTGATCGTCAGAGGTTGAGTAACAGGTTGCAAATATACAAATTAGTTTTTGAATCTGCCAAATATTTGGTGTGTAAAAAACTATAATTTTTTAGAGCCAAGCATGATCAAAAATTAACACTTCCTTTAAATTCTCATTAAATAAGGTTTACATAAGGATTCTACTTTTGCCTGAATAAAATTCCTTCATTTTCAAATAATTAAATACTTAATACACCCTTAAATTATTCTATTATGAGACTTCTCCTTTTCTTTTTCTGTTTTGTCGTCCAGCTCGCTTTTGGGCAGACATTATTTCCCTATTTACAAAACCCGACTCCCAATTCAATGATTGTGAACTGGAAAACAGCTTCCAATAATGAAACAACCGTGATGTACGGGAATTCCCCAACGAATTTGAACGTTACGGTTACCGGAACCACCAATATATTTTCAGATACGGGATATAATAACAACTATTATTATCATACCGCTAAAATCACCAACCTTCAGCCTAACACAAAATATTATTACAAAATAAAAACAGGAACCAGTGAATCTGCGGTCTATAATTTCAGAACGCTTCCTCTACCGGGACAGGCTGCTACTGCAGACGGTAAAATCCGTTTCCTGATCATGGGGGATAACCAGATCAAGGCAGAACCAAGATATGATACCCTTACGTTAAATGCTTTCAAAAAATTAAAGCAGAAATTCGGAGCCAATTCCGATCCGTCAGATAATGTAGCCCTTACTTTTATGGTAGGAGATCAGGTAGATGTCGGAACATTGGACCATTATGAAAACGTTCACTTTAAAAAGAATACAAAACTGTCCCCATATTTACCTATTCAGACAACGGTGGGAAATCATGAGACCTATGGAAGCTTGGGGATGAATTCTTACTATGCTCACTTTTATATTGATGAAATTAGCTATAAAGGTATTACATCAGGAAATGAAAACTATTATGCTCAGCAAGCCGGAAATGTATTATTTGTCAGCTTGAGCTCTGAACATACCGGTTCAGCACAGCAAACCTGGTTACAGCAGGTTTTGAACGAAGCTAATAATGATGCTACCGTAGACTGGATTATTTCATTAAGCCATAGGCCTTATCAGGCAGAACAATATGTGGGAGATATTTCTCCTTGGGTAAGAAACAATGCTGTTCCTCTTTTGATTACTTCCAATAAATATTTAATGCACGTTGGAGCCCATCACCATTTATATCACAGAGGACAATTGAAAAATACTCCGAATTATCAGATCATTTCAGGAGGAACGGCTTGGGATCAGTATTGGGGAATGTCTAATGAACAGGATTTTGATGATGTTCAGAAAACATTGACAGATTGGACTTATCAGATTGTGGAAGTAGATGTTACCAATGGAAAAGTAGATGTAGAAAGTTATTCTATCGGCGGAATTTATACCAAAAAATATAATGAACAGATAGATACTTTCCACCGATATAAAAATCAGCCAAAACCCGTAAAACCCTCTATTACCAATACTTTCACGGGGCCGGTAACCTTGCCGCTAACGCTGGACGGAAGTACATTTTCATCCTCAAACGGAGAACTTTTGAACACTACTCAGTTCCTGATCAGTAAAGCTCCGGATTTTTCAGTGATTGATAAAGAATTTTATCGCGATTATGAAAACTGGTTCGGGAAAGACGGAAACGGAAATCCCGATCTAACCAAAAACCTGAATGCCGGTGTTGATATCACCAAAGCCATTTTCGCAGCCAATTCCATTTCAAACGGAACCTATTATGCAAAAGTCCGTTACAGAGACAGAAATTTGGAGTGGAGCGACTGGAGTGATGTGAAGCAGTTTGAAGTGACAGGAAGCGTGGTTTCCAATCCTACTTTTACTTTAAATAAAACAGAATATCTGCAAAACGAACCTATTACAGCTACTTTTACAGGAGGGCCTGGAAATCAGCAGGACTGGATTGGGATTTATAAAAAAGGACAGACTCCCGCAACCACAACCTCTCAGGTATATTCTTATACCAACGGGCAGACAGCAGGAACGGTGAATTTCAATAATGGATTGGCCAATAAAGGCCAATATTTTGCAGGCTTCTTCGCCAATAACGGGTATACGGAAATCACTCCGAGAAAGAACTTCTATGTAGGTCCGAAAGTACAATTGCAGGCAACTGCAGATGTTTATCCGGTTGGCGGAACAGTGATCATCAATTATAGCAATGGTCCGAATTTAGTGAAAGACTGGATTGGAATCTATAAAATGGGACAGGTTCCGGGAACCAATACTTCTATAAAATGGAGCTACGTCAATGCTGCTTCAGGAACACTAAATTTCACGGGGCTTCCAAAAGGATACTATTATGCACAATATTACCTTGAAGATGGTTACACGCCAATTGGTGATAAAATATTCTTCAAAGTAGGAGATATCGTAACGGAATTATGGATCAATAAGCCTGTCTATACTTTAGGTGAAAGCATTACAGCTTCCTGGACAGATTCTCCGGGAATCATCAAAGACTGGTTGGGTATTTATCCTCAAAGTGTACAGACGCCTAATGATCAGTTTACCTCTTATACTTACTTCGATGGAGTGACACAGGGGACCAAAACCATTACAGGAAATGTAAACGGTGTACCAACTGCACCAGGTAACTATTACATGGTGATGTTTACCAATGATTCTTATACAGAGGTTTCGAACAGGGTACAGTTTCAGGTGACTTCATCATCCTTGGGAACAGATGAGGTGAAAAATGCCACGGAGAAAAATGTAATCCTATACCCGAATCCTTCAAAACCGGGAGAACCGACCTTTATTAAAAGTGATTACCCGATTGAAAAGATCGAATTGGTTTCTGCTTCCGGAGAACTCTTATACGAATCTAAAAATATTCATAATCAGCGATTCTCATTAGTAAATGAAAACCTTCCGAAAGGGGTGTATTTCGTAAAAGTTCATACCAGAAAACTATTTACATTGAAATTGATTATCCAATAATATTCAGGATAATAATAAATTGAAATGCAGGAATTTTCCCGCATTTTTTTGCCTGTCAGTTCAAACATGACGCGGAATATCGCAGTTACGAGAAAAAGTATTAAATTTAGCGGACAGAAAATCTAATATTTCATGATAGATAAAAGAGTAAAAAATGCAAAGGAAGCCATCGAAGGAATTACAGATGGAATGACGTTAATGTTAGGCGGATTCGGACTTTGCGGTATCCCTGAAAACTCCATTAATGCTTTGGTAGAAAGCAATGTGACAGATTTGACTTGCATCTCAAACAATGCAGGTGTTGATGATTTTGGATTGGGATTATTGCTTCACAAAAGACAAATCAAAAAAATGATCTCTTCTTATGTAGGAGAAAATGCTGAATTTGAAAGACAGATGCTTTCCGGAGAATTAGAAGTAGAACTTACTCCACAGGGAACTCTTGCAGAAAAATGCAGAGCGGCACAAGCTGGAATTCCTGCGTTTTATACCCCTGCAGGTTTCGGAACCGAAGTAGCAGAAGGTAAAGAAGTAAAAGATTTCAATGGAAAACCTCATATTTTGGAACATGCTTACAATGCAGATTTCTCTATTGTAAAAGCCTGGAAAGGTGATCATGCAGGAAACCTGATCTTTAAAGGATCGGCAAGAAACTTCAATTTCCCAATGGCAGGAGCTGGGAAAATTACTATTGCTGAAGTAGAGGAGCTTGTTGAACCGGGACAGTTAGATCCAAACGAAGTTCATATTCCGGGAATCATGATTCAGAGAATTTTCCAGGGAGAAAAATTTGAAAAAAGAATAGAGCAAAGAACAGTAAGGACAAAAGAGTAGTTCAAATTTCTCTGAGTAACGAACAAATAAAACATACAAGGCACAAAAGTTTTTTGAACACTTAAGCTTATTATAAAGCTAACTAAGTATACTTAGAACACTTAAGTTTTTTGAAAATCTTTGATTTTCTTCTTATGTGAACTCTAAGACAGCATTATTTTAAACTTAAGTTACTAAAGTGTTCAAAAAACTTTTGTGCCTTTTGTGGTTAAAAATAAAAAACTCCCTGAAAACATTTCAGGGAGTTTTATTTAGATAATAAAGCTAAATCTTAATTAGCCTTAACCGCAGACTCAACTTTGCGTTCTCCGATCTGCTGTCTCCACATCGCATAATACAATCCTTTTTCTTCAATAAGGTCTAAATGTGATCCTGTTTCTACAATTTGTCCACGTTCCAATACATAAATTCGGTCAGCATGCATAATGGTGCTTAACCGGTGAGCAATAAGAACGGTAATCTGCTCCTTTTGTCTGGAAATTTCTTTAATTGTGGAAGTGATTTCCTCTTCCGTAATACTGTCCAATGCAGAGGTAGCTTCATCAAAGATAAGTAAGTGCGGCTTTCTTAATAATGCCCTTGCAATAGCTATTCTTTGTTTTTCTCCCCCGCTTAATTTCAGTCCGCCTTCACCAATAATAGTTTCTATTCCGTTTTCAGCACGTTGTAAAAGAGAAGTGCAGCTCGCTTTTTTAAGTGCCAGTTGCAAATCTTCCTCAGTGGCAGAAGGATTCACAAATAAAAGATTTTCCTTTATCGTCCCTGCAAAAAGCTGGGTATCCTGAGTGACAAAACCTATTTGGTTTCTCAATTCATCAAAATCAAACTCTTTCCCATCGATCTTATTGTAAAAAATACTTCCTTCCTGTGGTCTGTATAAACCGACAAGCAATTTTACCAGCGTACTTTTTCCGGAACCGCTTGGTCCTACAAAAGCAATCGTTTCCCCATTTTTCACATCAAATGAAATGGAATTGAGTGCTTTGTAATGAGCCGTCTGGTGTTGAAAAGATATATTCTGGAATTTTAATTCTTCAATGGCGCCGATTTGCTTAGGGTTTTCAGGTTTAGGCTCTACCGATTTTTTCATCAATCCGTCAAAATTATTGAGCGATGCCTGAGCTTCACGATAAGAGATAATAATGTTTCCGATTTCCTGCATAGGTCCGAATATGAAGAAACCATAGAACATCAGGGACAGGTATTCCCCCGGAGTCACAATATTTTTAAAAATCAGTAATAGTAACGTGAAAGTAATGATTTGCTGTAAAAAATTCACCAGAGTTCCCTGTACAAAACTCAGAGAGCGGATGCTTTTCACTTTTCTTAATTCAAGCCCCAGAATTTTATAGGTATTGTTATTCAGACGTTCTACTTCCTGATGGGTGAGTCCCATGCTTTTCACAAGCTCAATGTTTCTAAGACTCTCTGTGGTGCTCCCTGCAAGACTGGTGGTTTCCTTTACAATGCTTTTCTGGATGGTTTTTATTCTTTTGCTTAATAAATTGGTAACTACGGCAATGAGGATGATTCCCACTACATAAACCGGCATGATAGACCAGTGCAGACGAACCGCATATACAGAAACAAAGATGATACTTACCAAAATCCCAAAAAACACATTGATGAAATTGTTAATGAATTTCACTGAGTCCTCCCTTACTTTGGTCAGAATAGAAAGCGTTTCACCACTTCTCTGATCCTCAAACTCCTGAAAAGGCAATCTCATGGAATGTCTCAGTCCATCTGTGAAAATGCGGGCTCCAAACTTCTGGATAATCACATTCACCACATAATCCTGAAAGGCTTTTGCGATCCGGCTGACCATTGCAGTGCCGATAAGGAGTCCTAAAAAATACAAGACGCCATGATAAATATCATTTCCATAAAGATATTCATTAAGATTTCTCGGAATCAGTTTTTCCTTATCAAAAAAGTTGGGATGAGTAACCAGTTTATCCAGTATATTTCCTGTGATGGCAGGAGCAAATAGTGAAAAAACCTGATTTACAGCAGCTAATATCAGTGAAGCGACAATTAACCAGCGATAGGGTTTTAAATAATGTAATAAAGTTTTCATTTTGAGAATGGGAAAGTTCGCAAATTTACAACAATTTACGAAGCAAAAATTACCGTAAGTTAAGAACAAAAGTATTTTCGTAGTTCTGAAAAATTAATTAATTTGGCAGGATAAGATTATGCTATGCTAACGAAAGAACAAATTGCAAAGAGAATTTCCAAAGAAGTAAAAGACGGGTATTATGTAAACCTGGGAATTGGGATTCCCACACTGGTTGCCAATTATGTCCCTGAAAACCTTTCCGTAGAATTTCAGAGTGAAAATGGGGTGTTGGGAATGGGACCGTTTCCTTATGAAGGTGAAGAAGATGCGGATATCATCAATGCCGGAAAACAGACTATCACCATATTACCGGGAGGATCTTTTTTTGATTCTGCATTCAGTTTTGGAATGATACGCAGCCAAAAAGTGGATTTAACCATTCTTGGAGCAATGGAAGTTTCAGAAAACGGAGATATTGCCAACTGGAAAATTCCGGGGAAAATGGTGAAAGGAATGGGTGGAGCAATGGATTTGGTGGCGTCTGCTGAAAATATTATCGTAGCCATGATGCATGTAAACAAGGCAGGTGAAAGTAAAATCCTTAAAAAATGTACTCTTCCTTTAACAGGAGTAAACTGTGTGAAAAGAGTCGTTACCGAATTAGCGGTTCTGGATGTAACACCGGCTGGTTTTAAATTAGTGGAAAGAGCACCCGGAGTTTCAGTAGAACACATTATACAATCTACAGAAGCAGATTTGATCATCGAAGGAGAAATCCCTGAAATGCAATTCTAATAAAGAAAAAAGGCTGTTTTCATTATTGAAACAGCCTTTTTTATGTTTATCAACTAACCTGAGTTTGAGGTAAAACAACTTTCGTCAGTTCGAGTGTTTTTCGAAATGAAATGGAGAAAAATGTATCGAGAACTTTGTTCAGACATCACTTCTCGATACGATTTTTTTCAAAAATCTACTCGAAGTGACGGAGGATTGTTTATAAAACTCTTATCCTGAACTTATTAATCAAATTATTTCGCTCCGAATACCTTCTGTAAAAGGGAAGTGGTTCTTAACGCAGGGTTATTACGGATTCCACTCTCTTTTTCTGCGATCATTTTGAAAACGCCATTGATGGTTTCCGTCGTTACATATTCATTAAGATCGGTCGTTACAGATTGCCCCGTTAATACATTATATTTTGAAATCAAGTTTTTCCATACCGTATCAGCACCTGCTTTTCCTAATGATGCCTTTACTTTAGGCTGGAAAGCAGTAAATAACTGGCTTTGGGTTTTGGTCTGTAAATAACTCGTTGCGGCATTATTCGATCCTAATAAGATGTTTTTCGCATCTGTGATGGTCATTGAAGTAATGGCATTGGCAAAAATAGGAGCAGATCCCGTTACCGCATCTTCAGCCGCTCTGTTCAGTAACTTTACCCCTTGATCTGCAAGGCTTCCTAATCCAACTGCACGAAGTTTTGTGTCTATTACTCTTAACTTCTCGGGCATCAAGATTTTCACCATTTCATTTTTATAAAAACCATCGGTGGTGGCCAATTTTTTTACTCCCTCAGTCACTCCAAGATTTAAAGCCTCTTTTAATCCTGATGAAATTTGAGTAGAAGAAAGGCTTCCAAGACTGACAGAAGTATTATTGGTTGTTGTAGTGGAAGTTGATGTAGATGTTGTAGAATTGGTTGTTTTTACCGGAGTATTAAGATCAATACCTGTTTTCTGTTTAACAGTAGATTTGATAGCATCTAAGATTTGTGCGTGAGTAGAAATTGAAAATAACAAAAAGGAAACTAAAACAAAATTTTTTTTCATTGTACTATTTTTGCAAAATTAGATATTTTGTTATTGAATAAGTTAAAATTGATGAAGAAATTTTTTTAGAAAATAAGTATATTCGCCTAAATCTTAATCTAATAAAATGCAGCGTTTTTTTCTGACCATTCTAATTCTGACTTCCCATATGTTTTTTGCTCAATCTACACTCAATCTGATTCCCAGACCACAAAAAGTTGAAATGGTAAAAGGAGAATTTACCATTCCGGAAACACTCCTATTAAGTGGAGATCTTCCGAAGGCAGAAACAGACTATTTCAAAAAAAGATTAAACGCTCAGCTAAAATTCCAGTATGCTCAAAAAGAGGGAATTCATTTGAAGAATTCCATCATTCCAGGCTTACCAAAGGGTGACGGGCAGAAAAAAGAATATTATTCCTTAGAAATTTCACCCAAGCAGATTCACATAAAATCTTATACCCGGCAAGGATATTTTCTGGCACTTCAGACCTTGATTCAGTTGTTTGAAGAACACAAAACAGATAAAAAAATACCTGCATTAAAAATCGAAGATCAGCCAAAGTTTGTATGGCGGGGAATGCATCTGGATGTTTGCCGACACTTTTTCACTGTTGATGAAGTAAAACAATACATCGATTATCTGGCGATGTACAAAATGAACACCTTTCACTGGCATCTTACAGACGATCAGGGTTGGAGAATTGAGATCAAAAAATACCCGAAGCTGACACAGGTGGGTTCTAAAAGAAAAGAATCCATGGTCGGTGCTTATGTAGATAATCAATTTGACGGAAAACCTTATGGTCCGTATTTCTATACCCAGGAACAAATCAAAGATGTAGTGAAATATGCCCAGGAAAGACATATCACTGTGGTTCCGGAAATTGAAATGCCGGGACATGCGTTGGCGGCACTTACAGCGTACCCTGAACTGGCCTGTACAAAAGGGCCTTTTGAACCGGCAACGAAATGGGGTGTTTTTGATGATGTTTTCTGTCCGAAAGACGAAACTTTTACCTTTTTACAAAATGTTTTAGATGAGGTCATTCAGCTGTTCCCGTCACAGTATATTCACATTGGCGGTGATGAATGCCCGAAAACAAGATGGAAAGAATGCGCCCATTGCCAGGAATTGATTAAAAAGAATAATCTGAAGGATGAACATGGGTTACAAAGCTATTTCATCCAGAGAATTGAAAAATACGTTAACAGTAAAGGCAGAAAAATTATCGGCTGGGATGAGATCTTAGAAGGCGGATTGGCTCCAAATGCAGCTGTAATGAGCTGGACTGGTATTAAAGGCGGAATTGAAGCCGCTAAAGCCAAACACTTTGCCGTAATGACCCCCGGATCTTATTGCTACTTCGATCATTACCAAGGTGACCCCCAAACCGAGCCTAATGCTTTTGGAGGTTATACACCACTGGATAAAGTATATTCTTATAACCCGATTCCGGAGGAACTCAATGCAGAACAGGCAAAATATATTTTGGGGGTTCAGGCGAATTTATGGACAGAGTATATTACAGACTTTAAGCAGGTACAATATATGATTTTCCCAAGATTGATGGCTCTTTCTGAAGTCGCATGGGGAACTTCGGATCCAAAAAATTATAAAGAGTTCGAGAACAGGGTGATCAACCAGTTCAAAATGCTGGATAAAATGAAAGTTAATTATGCCAAAAGCATTTATAATGTTTCCGGAAAAGTAATTCCAGGTAATAATGGAATTGCCTATGAACTTTCCACCTCACAGGATCCAAAAGGAATACGATATACGCTGGATGGAACAGAACCGACAGCCAATTCCTCAGTGTACCAAAATCCAGTTTCGGTTTCAAAATCATTAATGATCAAATCAGCTTATTTTGAAGACGGGCAATTGAAAAGCGCTGTTTCTTCACAGGAATTTTCCATCTCAAAAGCTACAGGGAAAAATATCACTTTAGAACAACAGCCAAGCGAAAACTATTCTTTTGGAGGCGCTTTTACTCTGGTTGACGGAATTATCGGAAATCAAAAACAGTTAGGAAAAACCTGGTTAGGTTTCCAAGGGAAAGATGTAGTGGCTACCATTGATTTTGGACAAAAAACAACCTTTACCGAAGTATATTTTAACACCCTGGAAAATAAAGGAAGCTGGATTCATCTGGCAAAATCTGCACAGATTTTTGTTTCCGATGATAATAAGAATTTCAAAATGATCAAAGAAATCGGAAAAGAAGACATTCAGAAGACAAAAGGAAAAATCAGGTTGAGCGTTGGAAATCAGAATACAAAATATATCAAGATCAGAATAGAAAATGCCGGAATTATCCCGGCTGGAAATCCCGGAGCTGATTCCAAGGCATGGCTCTTTGTAGATGAAATTGGAGTAAATTGATAAGACAATAAGTTAAAAGACTGTAGATTTCTACAGTCTTTTTTACAATAATCATAACGACATAAAGTTTTCTGCCCCTAAAGCCATATAAAGATTAATACGCTCTATCCTGTCCTGTAATTCCAGATTGATCAGGTTCATTTCATTTCGAAGAAGATCCCGCTGCTTCCGGATCAGGATAAAGCTGTTACTGGTTCCTACCTGTATCTGTTTCCTGGTCAGCTCAATATTATTCTTCAATTCATCTATGGCGCTACGGTTATACATAAGTTGCTTTTTCACGGAATGCAGGTTGGCTAAAGATGACTCTACTTCATTCAATGCATTCAGGACTGTTTTTGAATATTCTTCAACCACCTGTTTCTGCTGAGAATTCTTTATCTCTACATTTTTTTTAAGCTTCCCGCCATTGAATAATGGGGAGACCAATCCGGTACCCACTTTTAACAGCGGATTGGAAAATAAAGAGTTGATAGGTGCCACATTGCTGCCCGCTGTTCCGAAAGAAGTACTAATGCTGAGAGAAGGAAGCCTTGCCGCATGGGCTTCTTGTACCTCGTAAAAAGCTTTTTCTATTCTGAAATGATCGGCCTGTATATCTGATCTGTTTTCCAAAAGCTGCAAGGGGAAAGATTCAGGAATATCATTTTTTATGGAGTTAAAAAACGTTTGTGTGGCCAATTTTCCCTCCGGATATTTTCCGGTTAATAGTTCAAGGGTCCTTCTGGACTGGGCATTTGCGTTTTTAACCTTTTCCAGGTATCCTTCCAGGGATATGATTTCTGCGGAGATATTAGACAGGTCCAATGCGTTGGCTGTCCCTACTTTTTTCTGTATAAGGTATAATTTTTCCAGGTCTTTTGATTTCCGGATATAGCTTTCAATTTTATCTTCCTGGATATTTCCTGCAATATTCAGAAAATACGTTTTGGCAATCATGGCAGCGATGGATTTATGCAGCAGGATATTTTGATGTCTGGCAGAAAAATAATCACTTGTACCGGCCATTTGTGAAGCCTTATTTTTACCCCATATATCCAGTTCCCAATTGGCTTTCAACCCCAGGCTTCTGATCTGGCTTCCGCTAACCAGATTATTGGATGTATTGGCAACGGCATTCACACTTGGGTAAAGGTTGCTTCCTGCCATTTCCATGGCCAATTCAACCTGGTTGAGCTTTTCTTTGGCAATAATGATATCCGCATTATGAAGCATACCTTCATTGATCAGTGTTTGTAACTGCGGGTCTTTAAGATCATTGATCCACTCATAGGAAAATGAACCGGATTTCACATTTCTGTCAAAGATCCAGTCATCAGGAATTTCGACACCTGCAGCGATTTCACTTTTTTCCTTTAAGGAGCTTATATTTTCCTTAGTGGCTTCTTTGTACCCTATACAAGAGCTCAGTCCTATCGAAAGGGTTCCCAGTATAATTATTTTTTTATACATTCTAATGAAGTTTAGGAATCAGGAAGTTGATTTTACTGTTTATACGCACCATTACTTTTCGGATGAGATGTAATGGCTTGATATGATCGGAATAGATTACTGATGTTCCTCTTGCTCCAACAGTAAGTTGCTTTTGATTATCTTCTAATACAAATTTGGCAATAAGTTTCCCGTCTGTCTCTGGCAGCATTCTGGCGGTATCCGGAAGACCGGCGGTGGAAGCTCCTCCCAGCATACCTCCTGCGTTGTTCATGATACCCTGACTGGTAGCGTCAATAACATATTCGAGTCTGGCCTTAACTACCTTTCCAGGCTCTGTTTTAAGGGCTAGCTCAACTTCATCTCCCTTGTTTACTGCTTCAAGCTCGTTCTGGGCAAAAAAGCCTACCACTGATTGCTGTTTTTGAATCAATACAAACGCAGACTTAAAAGGAGCCATAATAGCACCTTCATTGAGCTGTACATTGGGAATAATACCATCCGTAGGCGCTAAAACAACAGTTTGAGAAAGGTCCCATTTTGCCTGATCCAATTTTGCCTGGATCTCGGAAACAGATGAGTTCTCCCCGTTATAGGTCGCATTATATTTTGTTTCCAGCGACTGCTGCTGTGATTGTGCCGCACCAATACGTGACTGCAGATCCTGTGCAGTAGCTATAGCCTGTTCCAGGTCAAACTTGTTGGCTGCCCCTGCAGTCACCAATTCCTGATACTGAACCACTCTTTTATTAGCCAGGTTCAGTTGAGACTGTAGCCCTGTAATATTTTTTCTGGAAGCATAAATGTCAGAATTGTAGGATCTTACTGTAGCTCTCATATTGCTTAACTTAGCCTCCAAAGATTTAATTTCCTGTACATAAGACTCCCTGTCCAGCACAAATAATGTATCCCCTTTTTTCACCTCCTGGTTGGTGCGTACATATACCTTTTTTACTTTTCCCAGAACCTGAGTGGTTATATCCACACTTCTGTTTCCTACTTTAACATCGGAGGTAATAGGACAATAATAATTAAGGCTTAATATTAATGCGATAGATCCGAAAATAGGCAGAGAGTAGACAATTACCTGTGTGGTAAATGTCCAGGGAATAAGTTTTAATTTTTTGATGAGCAGCCAGCATATCCCGGCATATATTGCAACAAGTAATTCCAGCATATTTATTGATTTTCTGTTTTAATTTCTTCTTCCGTAATATTTGTGTTTATATCTTCTTTTTCTTCTTCTTCTTTCTCTTTGGGATCATCGTAATTATAGTTAGCCCATATCAGTGCTACAGGCCATAAAAGCCCTCCAAAGATTAAAGAAAGCAGGCACATACTTTTGATCGCTTTCAACTGAGGATGATTATTTTTTTCAGCTACCTTTTCCGGATAAATGTGGACTTTCCAGAAAAGATAAATTCCGGCAACCGGTAAAACGAATAAAATCAGCCATGAAGCGGCATCAGCTATGCTGTCTTCAGTACTGCCCGAGGATGCCTGAACAAAATTGCAGGATAATAGCAGACAGAGAAATAAGGTTATTCTTTGCATAAAAATTAATAAAATAATAATGAAACTGTAAGTGTGAATAAAACGGTATCACACCGGGGAAATAATGAATATCCGGAGATTTAGCTCCTATCTTATGAAACTAAAAGGTATTCTTGTAAATATGTAATATATTGAAAATCATATTTTTCCATTTTGTTTTTGTTTATTTGAGCAAGCAAAAATAAAATGAATAAAATGATAAAAAATATTCTTAAGTTATTTTTTTCTGCCGTTCCTTTTTTTATGGATCCGTGCAGTTATACGTGAAAGTGAATTGGGCGTAATCCCCAGGAAATTAGCAATATATTTTCTGCTGGCATTTTGAGTGGTGAAAGGGCGGTTTTTCAGGAAAGTTTCATAACGCGTATGTGGAGAGGTGGAACAGAATTGTTCC
Organism: Chryseobacterium barbadense; assembly: GCF_042849955.1. Classification (NCBI taxonomy): domain Bacteria; kingdom Pseudomonadati; phylum Bacteroidota; class Flavobacteriia; order Flavobacteriales; family Weeksellaceae; genus Chryseobacterium; species Chryseobacterium barbadense. The sequence continues at coordinate 8,185 of NZ_BAAFHL010000017.1, read as the reverse complement.
GTACGTTCTTTTAGTATGCCGATTATTTGTTTTAAAGATTTCACATACATATTATAAATACCCCTGTACTGAAATGCCGATTCTTCAAATTCAGCTCTGCTAAAAAGAAAAATGCTGGTTTCGATAACAGCTTCAACAGTATATTTTTTTTCATTTTCGGCTGTATAGGATTCTGGGCTTTCCATAATAGCAGATTCTTTTTCTGAAGGTAAAAAAAGATTATACTCAGTCCCGTCTTCATCATCAAAGAAAAATCTCAATAAGCCATTCGAAAGTATAAACAAATGATCAAAAGATTGCCCCGGTTTTATCAGCCTTTCTTTCTTATGAAGAAGTTTGGGAGTACTGATGCTGATCAGAATATTGATTTCTTCATCAGTTAACTCCTGAAAGCAGGGTATATTTTTGAAAATTTTAAACATGTCCATTACGATAGTAAAGATAGATAAAATAATCTGTGAACTTTAGTAAATCATTCCGGAGATTTTACCGAAAATTTTAGATATTTGTCATGCAGTATATAATTTGAGATACAATGAATAATAACCGGAGAAATTTTATCAAAAAACTGGGAATTGTAACAACAGCACTTGCTGTAAATCCGCTGGACGTAATGGGCATGAGTTTGCCTGAATCTGATAAAGTGATTAATAAACCTATCGTACTTTCCACATGGAACTTCGGATTAAAAGCCAATGAGGAAGCATGGACGATTCTGGGCAAAAACGGTAGAGCATTAGATGCTGTTGAAAAAGGGGTACGACTGGTTGAATTGGATCCGAATGAAAGAAGTGTTGGATACGGTGGACGTCCGGATAGAGACGGTAGAGTGACACTGGACGCCTGCATTATGGATGAAAATTATAATATTGGTTCCGTAGCCTGTCTGGAAAATATCAAAAATCCGATTTCAGTAGCAAGAGCCGTTATGGAAAAAACACCACATGTGATGTTGGTGGGAGACGGAGCATTCCAGTTTGCTATTTCTCAAGGCTTTAAAAAAGAAAATCTATTAACCCCTGAGTCCGAAAAAGAGTGGAAAGATTGGTTAAAAACCAGTCAGTATAAACCTGTTGTTAATATTGAAAATCATGATACCATCGGAATGATCGCATTGGATGCACAGGGAAATCTTTCCGGAGCCTGCACCACCAGCGGAATGGCTTTCAAAATGCATGGAAGAGTAGGAGATTCTCCAATCATCGGAGCCGGATTATTCGTTGATAACGAAGTTGGGGCTGCAACAGCAACCGGTCATGGAGAAGAAGTGATCCGAACGGTGGGAACTCATCTTGTAGTAGAATTGATGAGACAGGGAAGAAATCCACAACAAGCCTGTAAAGAAGCGGTGGAAAGAATCGTGAAAATCGCCCGGAGAAGAAATAAAAATTTAAAAGATATTCAGGTAGGATTTATTGCCCTAAATAAAAAAGGGGAATACGGTTCTTACTGTATCCAGGACGGATTCAACTTTGCCGTTCATGATCAGAAAGGAAACAGATTGGAAAAACCTGAATTTGCTTTAAAATAATATCGGTAGCTAAAAAGACTTCTGTGAAGAAAACAATTATTGTTTCTTTATTTTGCATTCTTTCCTGTATGGAAGATAAGAAAGGACCCATACCTCAAATACATCCTCCATCTGTAGATGAAATTTCAGCCAATATGCCCAATGAATCAAAATGCGATTTAATTGCGGAATCCGATGATACTTTTCTGTTTGATATGATTCTTACAGACAAAAAGTATGATGCAAGATACCCAATTACAGTAAGCGTTATAAAAAATCAGAGCTCTTTTCGTATTGAAGATATCTTCCAGGAGGTATCTGTATCTAATTAATTGTAAAAGAAGAAAAAATGTCAAAAATAGAAATAGCATGCTTCAATCCGGAATCTGCAATGATTGCATTTGAAAATGGAGCAGACAGAATAGAATTATGCGACGGACTCAGTGAAGGAGGAACAACTCCCGATTTTGAAATAGCCAGAGCACTCCGTGAAAAAATCAATATCCCCATTTTTGTGATGATCCGCCCCCGTGGTGGTAATTTTACGTATTCAGATACAGAATTTGATCAAATGAAAGAAGAATTGTCTCAGCTAAAAACATTAAACGTTGATGGTTTTGTTTTTGGAATTTTAGATGAAAATGATGGGGTAAATGTAGAGCAAAACAAGATTTTAGTTGAATTGGCAAACCCACTTCCGTGTACATTTCACCGTGCTTTCGACAGAGCAAAAGATTTGGAGAACTCTTTGGAAAAAGTGATTGAATGTGGTTTCAAAACCATCCTAACTTCCGGACAAAAGCCCAATGTTTCCGAGGGTAAAGAAAATCTGAAAAAGCTGGTAGAGCTTTCCAACGGCAGAATTGAAATTTTAGTTGGAGGCGGGCTTCGTTCAACCAATATTGAAGAGATCAGGGATTTTACTAAAGCAGGATATTTCCATTCCTCTGCGATTACAGATGGTGGTGCTTTTGCCAATCCTGACGAAGTCATTGCTTTGAAAAATAAATAAAATAATTTTAACGCAAAGTTTTTTGAGATTCTTGTTTATTTAAGAAAGCAAAGAATAGCGACAAAGTCGCTTAAGAAGCCAGCTTAATCAATCAATTTTAATTGATTATATCTTTGCTAACTTAACTATAAAATATAGCTTTTTTACTCTTTGCGTTAAAAAATATAAACACACAAATGATGACCGAAAATGATCTATCCTATAAAATTATAGGTGCTGCTTTAGAAGTTCACAAAAACCTGGGTGTCGGATTATTGGAAAATGCTTATGAACAGGCTCTTGTATATGAATTAAATAAACTCGGCTTTAATATAAAACAACAAGTGTATCTGCCTTTAAAATATAAGGAAGTGAATATTGATAATGCCTATAAAATTGACTTAATGGTTGAAGATAAAGTTATTATTGAAATAAAATCTGTTTTGGAAATAAATCCTGTTTTTTATTCTCAGGTATTAACTTATCTAAAACTAACGAACATACAACTTGGACTTCTTATTAATTTTAATAACCCTCTTCTTAAAAATGGTATTCACAGAATTGTAAATAAATTGATCGATGAATAAAACAATCCTTCTTGCTTTCCTTTTCATTCAAAATATAGTTTCTGCGCAGCTCACAGAATATGATTTATCTGTAGAAAAATGGCAGTTTAAAAATGCTAAAGACAATAATTGGCTTCCGGCAAAAGTTCCGGGAACCGTTCATCTGGATCTGATAAATAATAAAATAATACCGGATCCTTTTAAAGATGAAAATGAAAAGAAAGTACAATGGGTGGAAAATGAAGACTGGGAGTATCAGACCAGCTTTACAGTTTCTTCAAAGCAGCTGACGGCAGCCCAAAATATCGATTTGGTTTTTAACGGATTGGATACATTTTCAGAGATTTATCTCAATGGAAAATTATTGACGAAGACAGATAATATGTTCAGGAAATGGGTGATTCCCGTTAAAAGACACCTGAAATCAGGGAATAATGTATTACAGGTTAAATTCAAATCTGCTGTCAATGCGGGAAAAGAGTTAGCTGAAAAAGTTCCGTTTACCATGCCGGAATCTCCGAGAAGTTTTGTGAGAAAAGCACAGTATCAGTTCGGGTGGGATTGGGGACCGAGATTAGTTACAGCAGGAATCTGGAAAGACGTGAAGTTGAGTTTTTGGAATACAGCCAGATTGGAAAATGTAAAAGTTGAACAAAAAAAACTGACGAAAGAAAAAGCTGATCTTAGTATTCATACCGAAATTATTACTGAAAAAGAAGGAAAGTACACCGTATTAATTAATAATAAACCCTTTCATTTTCAACTGAAAAAAGGACAGAATATCATTCAGATACCTTTTGCTATAAACAATCCAAAGTTATGGCAGCCGAATGGTTGGGGAAAACAGGAATTGTACCCCATCAAAATTTCTTTGCAAAAAAGCTCAATTCATCTTGCCGATAAAGATTTGAAAATTGGCTTGAGAACAGTAGAATTGATACAGGAAAAAGATGAAAAGGGAAAATCATTCTATTTTAAAGTCAATGGAAACCCTTTATACATCAAAGGAACCAACTGGATTCCGGGAGACAGCTTTTCACCCAGAATGACCAAAGAAAAGTATCAATATCTGATCAGGCAGGCTAAAGATGCCAATATGAACATGATCAGAGTCTGGGGTGGCGGAATTTACGAAGACGATGAATTCTATAAAGCCTGTGACGAAAACGGCATTCTGGTTTGGCAGGATTTTATGTTTGCCGGGAGCTTTTATCCTACAGATGAAGCTTTTTTAAATAATGTAAAGGAAGAAGTAAAAGATCAGGTTAACCGTTTACAAAACCATCCATCAATTGCGTTATGGTGTGGAAATAATGAAGTAGATGAAGCGATCGTCAACTGGGGCTATCAGAAGCAATTCAAATACACAAAAGAAGATTCTTTACAGGTTTGGAAAGATTATAAAAAAGTTTTTCATGAACTGATTCCAACTACTCTAAAAGAGAATGTAACCTCAGAAAAAAATATCTATTGGCCAAGCTCACCTTCCATCGGGTGGGGACATAAGGAAAGTCTGACCGAAGGAGATTCTCATTATTGGGGCGTTTGGTGGGGAGAGCAACCTTTTGAGATCTTCAATGAAAAAGTAGGCCGATTCATGTCTGAATATGGTTTCCAGGGAATGCCAACACTAGAAACTACCAAAGCTATGTTTTCAGGAATTCCGGATCTGAATCTCCAAAATCCGACCATTAAAGCTCACGAAAAGCATTCAAGAGGATGGCAGATTATCGATGAATATATCAAGAGAGATTATCATCTTCCTGCAGATTTTGTAAAATACAATTACGTTTCTCAACTGGTACAGGCAAGAGGAATGCAGATTGCCATTGAAGCTCATCGCCGGGCAAAACCCTATAATATGGGAACTTTGTATTGGCAGCTGAATGATTGTTGGCCGGTAGTTTCTTGGTCTTCAATAGATTATCTTGGAAATTGGAAAGCACTCCATTATCAGGTAAAAAGAAGCTTTGAAAATGTACTGATCGCGGTAAATGAGACCCCTGAGCATTATAAAATTCATTTTATTAATGATGGACCGAAACTAATATCAGGTTATGAAAGTATTGACCTGATTGATTTCAGAGGCAGATCTGTTCATAATAATTACGGAGTAGTGACCATGGAGCCTAATTCCAATAAAGTTGTCTTTACGTTTGATAAAACAGTTTATTCGTCTTTTGAACCCGAAAAACATGCACTGTTGTTAAGATTCAAAGGGGATGATGGAACAAACTATGAAAGCATCCATTACTTTTCCAAACCTAAAGATTTAAAACTATCCAAGCCGAATATCCAAATCAAAAAGATCTCTCCGATTGAAATTGAAATTTCCACAGATGTTCTGGCAAAAGATGTTTACCTGATCGGAGATGTTCATTTCAGTGATAACTTCTTTGATCTGCTTCCTAAATCCTCAAAAAGGATTCAGCTTTCAAAACCTTTGGAAAAAATAGAAGTAATGAGCCTTTGGGATACCATTCAGAAGTAATTGTCATTCAGAGCGGAGCGAAGAATCTAAATTTTCATGCAATATACCTTGTAAAAAAGACCATAACTCAAAATTCAGCAGTAAATTTGCAGCATATTTTTTTCAAATTATGGTCAATTTTGTTCTGATTGCAGTATGTATTCTGGCGGGAATGATTTTCAAGGCAACAAAATCTATCCATCCCGATGCTCATAAAGGCATCAATACCTGGATTCTTTATCTGGCTTTACCGGCAGTTTCCTTTAAATATCTTCCAAAAGTTCACTGGAATATGGAAATGCTTTTTCCTATTGCTGCTACTTTTCTGGTGGCAGTTTTCTGCTTTTTTTTTATGATGTTCTATAGTAAAAGCAAAGGCTACTCAAGAAGATCGAGAAGCACCCTGGAGCTCACAAGCGGATACAGTAATACTTCTTTCATAGGATTTCCTTTGATCAGTGCATTTTATGGGGAAAGCTTATTGAGTATTGCCATCATTTGTGATCAGACCATGTTTTTGGCCCTTTCCACATTAGGAATTATTGCAGCAGTGAAAGGAGGGAGCAAATCCGGAAAAGTAAGTGCCGCGTTTATTCTGAAAAGACTGATCACATTTCCGCCGCTTTTAGGATGTATTGCTGCATTAATATTATCTCAATTCATTGATTTTACGACTGCAGAACCTTTTTTTGATAAGCTTGCTGCCACTGTAAGTCCATTAGCATTATTTTCAGTCGGATTACAATTAAAGTTCAATGGGTGGAAAAAACTGATCCCGCAGATGTCTGCTTCCATGTTATACAAATTAATTGTAGCTCCGGCTATTGTTTTGGGAGCCGCTTTACTCTTCGGAATAAAAGGCAATATTGCCAAAATCACCATTTTTGAAGCGGCAATGCCTACAGTAGTAACGTCAAGCATTATTGCAGAACAATTCCGGCTGAACACCAAACTGACCAATTTAATCATTGGGTTCAGTATTATTGTCGGTTTTCTAACTTCAGCAATTTGGTATAAAGTGCTTGATTTTATATTTTGAAACCTTATAAATCATTTTCTTTTGTCATTCTGACGAAGGAAGAATCTCAAAAAACAAGGTAGGGATTCTTCATTCCATTTTGTTCCATTCAGAATGACAAGGATTGTGTTAATTTTATCCTCAACCTTTACCTTCATCTTATCCTCAACAAAATATTGCAGTTTTCTAAAGAAAAATCTAACTTTACCCTTTAATTATTTCTCTTGCAATACGCCCAGATTGTTTTACCGCTGAATTTGAAAGGATCTTTTACTTATAAAGTTCCCGAAGAATTAATGCCTGCAATTCAGATGGGAATGAGAGTTCTTGTTCCTTTCCGTGGAAAGAAGATTTATACGGGAATTGTGGTTGAAATTCATGATGTTGCCCCCGAAAATTTTGTACCCCGTGAAATCATCAGTATTCTGGATGAGTTTCCGATTTTACCTGAAGCACAGATCAACTTCTGGAACTGGCTTTCAACATATTATTTATGCAATTTGGGAGAAATTTATCGTTTTGCTTTTCCATCCTCTTTGAAGCTGGAAAGTGAAACCTACCTGAAATTAAAGCCCAATGTAACCGTTGATTTCGAGAACCTGGATGTGAACGAAATGTATCTCATTCAGGCACTAGAAATAAGACAGCTTATCAACTTAACGGATATTGAAGCATTTATTCCTAAAAAAGAGATCATTAAAACCATCAATTCACTGATTGATCTTCAATACATTGAAATTGATGAGAAGATCTCTGAAAAGTATAAAGCGAAAGAAATTGCATATGTAAAGATCAACGAAGCGCTTTTAAATAATCAGGAACTTACGGAAATACTTTCCAAACTTAATAAAGCACCTAAACAAAAAGACCTTTTCCTCCATATTTTAGATCAGCAGACGGAAAATCCGGAAGGATTCATCAAAAAATCCGCCTTATTTGAGGATGGATATTTCGGAAATTCCCATTTCAAAGCGTTGGCGGATAAAAATCTGGTGGAAGAATATTATCTTCAAAAGGACCGGTTGGAAAGTTATGAAGGGGAAATTGAAGGCATTGAAGGCCTTTCTGAGTCTCAAAAACAAGCCAATAAAAATATTGACGAAGCTTTTAGCAACAATAAAAATGTATTGCTTCACGGCGTTACATCCTCAGGGAAAACCCATATTTACCTTGAAAAAATTGAAGAATGTGTAAATCAGGGAAACAATGTTCTCTTCTTACTGCCTGAAATTTCATTAACCAAACAAATCACGCAAAGACTGGAAAAAAAATACGGGAAAAAGCTGGGCTTTTATCATCAAAAGCTCACTGATTTTGAACGTGTGGAAGTCTGGAGAAGAATTAAGAACAACGATATTCAGATTTTAATAGGAACAAGAAATTCTTTATTCCTTCCGTTTCAGAATTTAGGGTTGATTGTCGTGGATGAAGAACACGATTCCGCCTATAAGCCAAGAGAAGTTTCCCCTTATTTCAATGCCAAAGATGCGGCATTGGTTTTGGCCGGATTTTATGATGGAAAAGTCATCTTAGGTTCTGCAACACCTTCTGTTGAAAGCTATTACCTGGCTCAGAAAAATAAATTGCAGTATGTTTTCCTTAATGAAAGATTCGGGGAGGTGAAATTACC
>NZ_BAAFHL010000016.1:0-61715 GCF_042849955.1 Chryseobacterium barbadense | reverse complement strand
ACTTCCTTTCGTTTTCAGTGGGGCAAAGATACATACTTATTACCTCACTAAACAAATCTATTTAACATAAATTTCATATTCGTGGAAAAGTATAACATATAAGACGTTGATATGAAAATACTTAAAGATAAATTTATAGTTTTCCACAATAACAGAAAAACAAAAAGAAACTAAAAATAGCGTTCAACTAATGATTTATATATATAGTAGCCTATCAAACAACCTATGGTATCTGCTGCTATATCTAAGGTTTCCATGGATCTTCCGAAGTTCATTTCTTCCTGAAGAATCTCAGTGAGGAAAGCATATATAAGAATGATCTGAAAAAAGTATAGGAATTTTATTTTGGGAAATGCAGACATGAAACAGAAGCCAAGCATTGCGAATATGCTTACATGCAAAAATTTATCAATCCCCTCGAACATGAACCAGTATTCATGGTTCTCTTCTCCCGGTCTGAGGAGCATATAAGTAAGAAATGCCCAGTAAATGGGCAAAATCTTACTAAATATTTTTGAAATTTTATCCAATGATAGCCTGGTATTCTTCTGCTGAAAGCAGCTCAGACTGATCTGCACCATCAGTAATTTCCAATTTGATGATCCAACCGTTTCCATAAGGATCAGTATTCAATAATTCAGGCTGGTCTTCCAAGTCTGAATTAAATTCAATTACTTTTCCTGAAATAGGCAAGAATAAGTCTGAAACAGTTTTTACCGCTTCTACACTTCCGAAAACATCTCCTCCATTTAATTCATCATCTACAGTATCTACATCTACATATACAATATCCCCAAGTTCCCCCTGGGCAAAGTCTGTAATTCCGATAGTAGCTGTATTCCCTTCGATCTTAATCCATTCGTGATCTTTAGTGTACTTTAATTCTGATGGTGTATTCATTTTTCTATTTTTATATTGTACAAATTTATTCAAAATTCTATAAGGTTCAAATATTGGATATAAAAAATGTCCCTCTATTTTTGAGGGACATTTAATTTATACTGATTCTAGAATCCTCCTGAATCTCCAAATGTAAATGTGGCTGAGATTCCGGCCCTGATTGTTGAAAGCGGGAATGCCGTTGAGATTTTATATTTCGAGGTCATTTGCTCATAGAATACTCTTAGATTCAGGTTTTCTGAAACGTTATAATCCGCAGATAATTTAATGTTCAATAATTTCTGCCCACCCGTTACCTGGGAATCATCCAGTAATATATTGGTGATGCTTGTTTTGCTGTCTCTTAGAGAGAAATCTCCTCTGATATTAAGATCACTTCCTTTAGCCTTACCTCTTCCTCTTACATTCGTCATTCCTAATCTAAAGTTACGGATGATATATCCTACTCTTACTACATACTCTGTATTGGCATCTTCTGTAAGAGTATGGTTCACCAATCCTAACAATAGCATTCTGTTTCTGTTATACTGTAGCCCGAACTGCATATTATTTCTCATGGTAACATCTATTCCAAGAAGCGGTGAGAAGGATTCTACGTATCCTACCTGGGAGAATGTGAACGGATTAAAGAAATCGCCATTAACATCCAGTGTATTTCCAGTGGTCAGACTATTGAAATAATCAATGCTTGACTGGATTCCCGTAGCTGTATAGGTTGCGTTATAAGCATGTAAGATATCAAATTTAGAGAACTGTCCGTTAATAATCGGAATATTTCTTAATCCTGAATAGGTGATTCTCCAGTTTGGAATAGGTAGCCCTGCTTTTTTAGCGTCACCGATCTCTTTTGGAGAGTTTCCTTCTACTGCTGCTCTGAATGCCGGAATTAGTACATATGCATTGGCAATACTGTGTCCTTCGGTAAATCCATCAGGGCCCAGTGTTCCGCCCAGTTGTTGAGAAATAGTTCTGGCATTTTCCCTGATCGCCTGATAAATTGCCTGTCCTTCTTTAAAGGAAGTTTTAAGAAGTACTACTGAATTAGAGTATGTGATCTGATCGTTAGCAAATGCAAAGTTATGATCCGGGGTATTCAGGTTTTGGATATTATTGAATCCGGATTGCGAGAAGTTTCTGTTATAATTATGCAAAGCATTGATATCAATTCTGAAATCATTGATCGGAACGACCTGTAAATTAGCCCGTAATTCTTTGGTAGACATCCGGACATAAGGGTCTGTCATGAGATCACTTGTACTTACCCATCCCCGTTCCAAAACGGTTCTTCTTATATCCGCCTGTGAACCTAACAAGAATCCGGCAGTAGGACCACCTAATGTCTGTCCGTAACCATACCAGTTAGGAGCAGATAATAATCCCGGAATTACAGTACCGTTATTTTCAGAGTAATTAATATCCAACTGCTTGAATGAAGTCATAAAGAATGCAATACTCTGAAGCGGTGTTAATCTGTTTTTGAACTTATACTTCTTATATTTATATCTATTCTTTTCCCAAGCCTGGGTATATACATTATTTAAAGAGTCGATTTCCTGTTTACGTTTCTGAAGTTTAGTTGAAATATTTTTGAAATATTTAAACTGCCCAAAGAACTTAGGAATATCTGCTGTAGCCGTAGCCTGAATAACATTAGTATTCTGTCCAATAGATCCTAAGCTTCCTTCCGGACTTGAAAGTAATGCTGTAGATCTTGCATTCCAGTTATAGGTCAACCCGTATTGTAATTCCGCATCAATGAAATCCAGGTAAGGAAGATATTGGAATGGTAATTTATAGGTTAACTGTACTCTGTGATTATACAATACCGGTCTTCCTGCTCTGAAGACATTTCCGAAGATCGAATTATTGTCCATGGTATTTACATCCACATTATCATTAAGCGTTCTCATAGTAGAGTTGATATCCAGCTTTAATGATTTTGTAAAATTGAAACCCACTCCATACTGCCATCCAAAATAGAAGTTTCTGTTTTTGATCGCTGCGAAGTCTTCTCCAAAGTTTCCGCTTAAGATGGCATCAATATTTCTAAATTCAAGTTCGTTGTAATTTCTGTCAACTTCCGTTCTGAAAGACAGTCTTGTCGGAATCGGATTGATATTGAATTCTTTGATCCATCTCAGATATTTGGTAGACTTAGCCGTATCGCTGATCATTTTATTGAAAGGCTTAATTACCCATGGTTTGAATGTATAGTTATAATCTATATATCCTCTTAAGTATTGTCTGTAATTTCTCTTTGTATAGATGTCTCTGTAAAAATCGTCATTATATACCGCAGTCACCGAAACGTTTTCTATATCGTAGAATTTAGGTTTCTTATTCTGGTTTACTCTTTCCTTATGCATGTTCACTACTCCAATACTTCTTTGCTGAGTATAGGTTCTGGCTACTTTTTTAAGCTCCTCTCTGTTAGCCGCTTTCTTGAACTCTACGTCGGTATCCAAAGGATTGTACTTCGGATCTTCAATAGTTTGCGAATAAGAGTAATTTAAAGGAATTTTTACCCCACTTTTTTCAGGGAGTAATTTATCTACGTTGATGGCTGTATTAATACTGAATGCAGACTGTGTCGACTGATTTCTTTCCGCAGGTTTTGAATCAATATTTCCGAAACCAACAGATGTATATGATGCATTGGTATTTACTGTGGCAAAATCTCCAAGATTGAAATTCAAGCTTGCATTTCCTGCATATCCACCATCGTTTTCAATTTCCGAAAGACGGATTTCATTGATCCAAAGCACCCTGTTTATGGCTCCTCCGAATCTACCCTGTGCATTTCTGACCCCCACCATAATGGTTGTAATATTTCCAAGGCTCGGACGCCCTTTAATATAGATCTTCTTAAAGGTATCACCACCTTCAAAAACAGGATCTAAAACTCTCTCCGCAATATTGTTCGGAGAATTTTTATCTCTTCTGATCTTAGCATCAACAAAGTCCTGAATATCAAAATCCACTTCATTTTCAAACGGCCAGATCTCCATTGGAGCAGTTGCGGTTCTTGGAGTAAGCTTCAGAGAAGCTTCATATTCGTAATAGTTATCTGTAGCATCACTACCAAAACGGATAAAGAACTTCGTTTTTTCATCAATCTTCCCTATGTTCAAATCTGTGTTTTCCGGATCCTGAGCGTGTACAAAAAGTTTTAATTTTTTGTATCTTCTCATATCCAGTGCCGTATTCTTGAACACTCCCCTTGCTTCGTTAGATGCCAAAGAAGTGGCTTTTAAATATAATGATGCTTCATTTTGTCTTTGTGCCCCTGCATTTCCACTAAGAACCTGTCTATCAATTCCAGGAGGAAGCACATAAGGTGGCTGGTTTAAAGCATTTTCTTCAATATTTACACTTCCTATCTCAAAATTATTTGGAAGAACATCTGCACTCCCTTCATCCGTAGCAGGATCCGGTATAGAAGGAGGCGTGGTAGAAGTATTACTATACTTTGCAATATTTTTAGGATATCTTCTCCAGTCTGATCTTACCAGGTCCATAGTACCGAATCTCAAAGTAGATGTCTGTTCGAATCCTGCTAACATTAATCTCGCAAATCTTACATTGTTCAATACCTCAGGACTGTGGTCACCTTCCGCTCCCGGTTCATTATATTTTGAGACCGGGATTCTGAACAAATACCATTTTACCTGTGCTGTATTTCCATTCTGGAACTGTGCCTGAACTGTTTTGATATCAACAATATTATTATCGCCTAATACTAAGCTTGCAGGATCTAGCTTTACCACATATTCATTATAGTTTTCACTTTGATCAAGGTTGTAGTCTTTATTGATATCTTCCGCATCCGGAGTTTGTGAAGAAACTTCAAGGGAGTTGCTTTGTGAATTTCCGTCCGGATTTCTGAAATATTTGTATCGCTGAATCACTGAAGATGCCTGGCTGCCCGTAAATTTATCTGACATATAAAATACGAAATCATCTACAGCCGGGTCAGCAATATTGGTTACCGGGTTTACAAAGGTATTTCCAAATCTCATGGCTTCCTGGTCTGAACTTAGACCATCATATCCAAGATCCTGAACTGTTCTTTCCTGACCTTCGCTTGAGAATGCATAAAGAATCGGCGGCTGCTTCGGCTGTACACCCCAATTGGAATTGGTAGTGGATGACTGTACAGAAGGAGTAGGCAACCCGTTCTCATACTGCATCAAACCATCTTTCAGGATATCTTCGGATACGTTTCCTAACTGTAACAATAATCTCGGGTTAGATCCTAATGTTCCCCCATCTGCATAAGGGTCCATTAGCCAGAATTCAACATATTCAATATTAGAGTTGATAAAGTTGGATACACTGATCGGTCTCATAATACCACCCCATCTTTGCAAAGGTGTTTCCGAACCCGGATTAACGTTATACGGTCCTTTTTCTAACGGGAAATAGGAAATATCAAATGTATTAGTGAAGGTCTGCTCACCGGCTACAAAATCCCTGTTATTATAGATTTCCGAATATTGTACTCTTCTTGACGCGTGGTTGGAAACAGACTGCGGAGTAATTCCTGCAGGTGCTTTTCCACCTACTCCCCAGAATCTTGGATCGATATTATACCATGATAATAATCCTCTTCCATAACCACTCGTTAAATCATTATCCGGCGGTAATCCGTTGAACGGAGCCTGTGTATTTTTCTCTGGTCTGGAAGCAAGGCTCCATGCAGCTGGTTCTTTTAAAGATATTTTGGAAGTGGTCTGTTCAAAATCATCGATGTATGACTGATCATTCGTTCCTTTATTAAGTCCCGGCAATAAATAGGCAGCCTCCATTTTAAAGTTCACATTGGAAGGTGCTTCTGTATTGACCAATGGGATTTTATCTGTCAATCTTGTCAGGAAAGGAGCCTGATTGTTATACATCAAGTTGATTCCCGCCATGGTATTATTCACAGCTTCCTGCCCATAATTTACTTTTTGGGTAAGCGGAGATTCTGAGTAATTGACAATGGTTCCTCCTAAAATAAAGTTTTCATTGAATCTTCTTTCTAAGTTTAACCCTAAGAATCTTTTTCTCTGGGTATTAAATGTCAATTGATTTTCTAATGAAATATTGATCGCTTGTCCGGATTGTTTTACCTGCTCATTAATGATGGTCACGGTTCCCAGCATATAGTCAACGGTATAATCAACCCCTTCGGTTAACTGTACTCCGTTGGCGGTCACTTTTACGGATCCTTGCGGAACGTTTACAGCTCCAAGGGAAATTCCCTGTCCCTGTGTTCCTTTGTAACGACCTTCCATGGTGTAACGCTGCGCAAGATTATTGGAAGATGCCACTTGTTTCTGCTGAGAATAAAGATCACTGAATACATACTGCGGGTTATTACTACCCAGAACACTTGCCATATAGCTACCAAAAGGCTGAACTTTAGTAAAGATGATTTTCCCTGTTTCCGGTCTGATGGTGATTCCGTTGACAAAATCAAAAATACCATCTCCCATTGTACCACCATTACTTTGCAGGTCGCCATTCAAGTTCAGACGGTCCCAGTTTAAGAGCTTCAATAGATTTGTATCCTGAACAGGAGTGTTAGGGAGGTAGTTTACTTTACCACCTGTTTGTGCATCTCTATAGAATACATTCAGAATGAAACCATCCTGATTTACCTGACCGGCATCCAATGGATAGATGTTTTTCATCATCAAATTCCACATTGGCGAAGTAATTTTTGTGGTATTGTTAGCCTTTAATACTTTTGTCACCAACACCGGGCTTTCTTCTGAGAATTCCCCTACTTTATACACCTGATTGGTCCCGTTCACCGTGTAAGAGTATGAAACCGCTAAAAGCTGGTTATCATTCAACTTCTGGTTTAGGGAAATGTACCCTAACTGTGGCTGAAGGGTATATTCATTAGCATTTAACCTTCTTGCTTTTTTATTGAAAATAAATTGTTCACCGTTATCATAAGATTCAGGCGCCCCTGAAGCATTTGGAAATGATTGCCCCTGTAGCAAATTGGCATAATTTGTTCCCGCATCTCTAGGCGTTCCCATAGTGGTGGAAATGCTTGAGTAAAGACCATTTTGTGAGTTGTCAGGAAGTCCCGAAGTCCCGTCTCCTAAGTCCCTGATTCCGACAATACTTTTTTGATAGGCTAAATTACTGTTCCCCTGATCCAACACCCATACCTCCAAACGTGTAATATTGATCTTGGAATTGATCTGAGGATAGTTGAGTAAGGCGTTGTCATAGTTATTTAAGAAATAATGCCCCAAAAAGTAGTGCTGATTATCTTCGTAATCAATGGCATTGATTTTAAAGTTACTCATCACACCCCCTCCCTGGACAACAATATTACGGGCTTCACCCTGTTGTTGGGAAAGGACTAATGTTCCGTAGGTTTTCCCCAACTGGAATTCTGTTTTAACCCCGAATAAAGATTGTGAACCACGGATCAAGCTGGTGGAAAGCGGCATATTGACGTTACCGAATTCAACTCTTTTTATGATTTTATCTTCGCCACCGGCTCCGGGTGAATTAATGTCACCGAGTCCTTTGGTCTGTAAGTCTTTCCAGCTTCCTTTGGCCTGCCAGACAAGGTTCATCCTGTTTTCGAAGGCAAAACCGCTTTGGGTATCATAATTGGCTTTCAATTGCAGGTTTTCCCCTACTTTCCCTAATAATCCCAACTGGATTCTCTGGTCTATATCAAACGTAAAACTCTTCCTGTTTTGGGGAAGAATTAAAGGATTGTCTATTTTTTGGTATAATCCGGCAAAGTCAAATGAGGCATATCCTGAAGGAATAATTTCAATTTTGTTGCTGCCGAATATGGTTTCGAAAAGTTTGTTACGAATGGTTAAGGAAGGAAGCAATCCTTTTTTCTGGGCGTCACTCTTATCTTTTCTGAAAAGAAGGCTGTACCTGTCCGATTTTTCTTTGTAGTAAGCTCTTGCCTGTGTGGCGAGCATGAACTCTTTATATTCTTCCGGGGACATCGCCGTAGGAGGACCAGTGATGGTATTCCCAATTTTAGGATACACATAGTACATCCCTGTTTTGATATCATAATAGGCTTCATACTGCGTAGGATCAGCCAACTGATAATCTTTTTTTATAATCGCCGTGTCACGTACCTGCGCAAATGCGCTTACTGACATACATAAGAACGACAGGAACAAAAATATATTGAGGTACTTATTATTTGCCACCAAATGTTAAATGTTTTTTAAAATTTGTTTTACCAACTCTTCAACAGAAATATCAGGATTTTGCTTGATTATACGATCCGCAATCTTTTCACTCATCCTTTTCGGAATCCCCAAAACTTCTAATGCAGATAACGCTTCATCCTTAATTTTATTATTTACAAATGTAGAAATATTTTCCTCCGGATTGCTGAATTTTTGGACTTTATCCTTCAAATCCACTATTATTCTTTCTGCTGTTTTGGCTCCTATTCCTTTTGCTTTTTGAATCAACGCGCTATTGCCTGAAAGTATGGCAGAAGCGATCTCATCAAGGTTTAAAGTGGAGAGTAAAATGAGTGCAGAAACAGCTCCCACTCCATTAACGCTTATTAACAGATTGAACATTTCTTTCTCTGAACGAGTGTTAAAGCCGAAAAGCAAATGGGCATCCTCACGGATAATCTGCTGAATAAAGAGAAAAGTTTCCTTATTTAATGTAAGTTTCTGAGAGGTCATCAGGCTGATTCCTACGTAATAACCAACTCCATTGACATTGATTACAGCATAAGTAGGGGTAAGTTCCTGAACAATACCTTGTAGTGAAAATATCATATTAATTTTTAAGACCTCCCAAATATAGTAATTTAAACTAATTAATATTTTCATTTCACGCAGGAATGATTTTTAACTTAATTTCTAATGTGGTTTTCAAGGATTTCCTATAAAACAAAAAGACTCCAAAATATGGAGCCTTTTGATATCTATTCTGAATAAGTCTATTTTTTTTCTCTTCTCTGAGCATCAAGAACGGCAATGGTAGCCAGATTCACGATTTCATCAACGCTAGAACGCATCTGTAATACGTGTACAGGCTGTTTTAATCCCATCAGGATTGGTCCTATCACCTGTGCTACTTTCATTCCTCTGATAATTTTGTAGGATAAGTTAGCACTCTCCAGATTCGGGAAGATGAAGGTGTTTGCAGGAGTTGTTTCCAGTTTTGAGAACGGATAATCACTCAAATGATCTGCATTCATCGCAAAATCCGGCTGAATTTCTCCATCTACCACCATTTTAGGATATTTTTCATGAAGGATACTTACCGCTTTAGCCACTTTTTTGGAAGTTTCCGAAATCGCTGCAAAGTTCTCAAAACCAAGCATGGCAATTCTTGGTTCAATAGCGAAAGATTTTACGGTAAACTCTGCCATTTTAGCAATATTCACCAGATCTTCGGCACTTGGATTATGATTGATGGAAGTATCTGCAAAGAAAATCGGCTTTTTCTCAGACAGGATCATCATCATTGCTGCTACTTTATCTACTCCTTTATCTTTTTCGATGATTTCAAGAACCGGTCTTAATACGGATGTGTAATTTTTAGAGAAACCTACGATTAATCCGTCTGTATCTCCATGTTTCAGCATCAAGGGTCCGAAATAATCTCTCTGACGAACGTATCTTTTGGCTTTGTACTCGTTCATTCCTTTTCTCTGGCGAAGTTTCCAAAGGGTTTGTCTGTATTTTTTTCTGTTTTCCTCCTGGTCGTCATCATTAGGATCGATGATCGGAACATTTAAGTTGATCCCGAAACGCTCCATCTGTTCTTTGATATATTTTTTCTCTCCCAAAAGGATCGGGTGTGCAATCCCTTCTTCATAAAGAATCTGTGCTGCTTTTAATACGTTATATTCCTCAGCATTTCCTAAGGTAATTCTTTTCGGATTGGATTTCGCACGGCTCTGCATCATTCTTACCAGCTTCTCATCTCTTCCCATTCTATCCAAAAGATGATTTTCATATTCTTCGAAATCAGCAATCGATTTTCTTGCAATACCGCTTTCAACAGCCGCTTTTGCCACCGCACTCGAAACTTTGGTAATCAACCTGTTATCGAACGGCTTTGGAATGAAATATTCTCTCCCGAACTGTAAGTTCTGAACATTGTAAGCCAAAATCACGGCTTCAGGAACAGGTTCTTTAGCTAAATCAGCAATGGCATGAACTGCAGCCAGTTTCATTTCTTCATTAATTCCTTTAGCCTGAACATCCAATGCTCCACGGAAAATATATGGGAAACCTAACACATTATTCACTTGGTTAGGATAGTCACTTCTTCCGGTCGCCATAATCACATCCGGACGGGTGGCTACAGCAAGATCATAAGCGATTTCAGGATCCGGGTTTGCCAATGCGAAAACGATCGGGTTTTCGTTCATGCTGTTCAGCATTTCCGGTGTCATTACATTTCCTTTGGACAATCCTACGAAAACATCTGATCCTTTTACCGCATCTTCCAGCGTTTCAATATCGGTATTGGCAACGAAATCCAGTTTTTCCGGGGTAAGGTTTTCTCTTTTATGGTTGATCACCCCTTTACTGTCGCACATCAGGACATTTTCTTTTTTAAGACCCAATGCAACATAAAGCTTGGTACATGCAATAGCGGCAGCTCCTGCTCCATTGACCACCATCTTCACTTCATCAATTTTCTTATTGGCAATCTGCAATGAGTTGATCAATGCCGCTGCTGAAATAATAGCAGTACCGTGTTGGTCATCATGCATCAAAGGAATATCCAATTCCTCTTTTAATCTTTGTTCAATGTAAAACGCTTCCGGAGCTTTGATATCTTCAAGGTTGATTCCGCCAAAAGTAGGGGCAATTCCTTTGACAATTTCAATAAATTTATCCGGATCTTTTTCATTGATTTCAATATCAAAAACATTGATGTCTGCAAAGATCTTAAATAACAGACCTTTTCCTTCCATTACCGGTTTTGAAGCTTCCGCTCCGATGTCACCCAACCCAAGAACCGCTGTACCGTTGGAAATTACAGCTACCAGGTTTCCTTTTCCGGTATAATCATAAACCGTTTCGGGCTTTTCATGGATTTCCATACACGGAACCGCTACTCCGGGAGAGTAGGCCAATGACAGATCTCTTTGGGATGAATGGGGCTTTGAAGGGATTACTTCAATTTTTCCTTTGGGTTCGGTTTTATGGTAATCTAACGCGGCCTGATTGAAATTCTTTTCGTCGCGGTGAGTTTTACTTGACATAAATTTTGTTTTTTATTAAAGTATATATTTAATATGGTAGTTGACTAAACTTTCTATAGGTTTCTGTACAACGTGCCCCACATGTAAATTGAGCTTTTCTGCAGCAGAACGCAGGATATTTTCATAATAATAGGCGATGGAACCGATAAAGTTGATTTCAGCATCTTTCGATTCTTCATAAGGAAGTACCTGGTAATCGAAGAAATTCATCATTTCATCAAAAACCATTTGTTGAAAGTAAGGATGCTCCTTTCTTTCTACCACAAATTTATTGAAATTCGCCAAGAAAGCATTGGGCCTGGTGGTATGATACATGTTTTTTAAAGCTTCATCAATCGTTAGCTGATAAGTCTCTTCAAATTCACGGTGAAGATCTTCCGGAAGTTTTTGCATAAAATATCTGCGTACCAGTTGTTTCCCAATAGCACTTCCGCTTCCTTCATCTCCCATAAGGAACCCTAATGAAGGTAATTTTATTTTTAGTTTATTGCCGTCAAAATAACAAGAGTTAGAGCCTGTTCCCATAATGCATACAATGGCGGGCTTTCCGTCGTATGCCGCATAGGCTGCAGCCATAAGATCTTCCTTCACTGTGATCGATGCATTTCCGAAGACTTTACTTAATTCTTCTTCTATGGTTTCACAATTTTTCTGGATTCCACAGCCCGAGCCATAGAAAAAAATTCTCGTAATAGAGTTTTTAACGCTGGCTAAACTATTATTCTTTTCTATTTCCGGAGCAATAAGTTCTTTGTTGATGAAATTGGGATTAAATCCTATGGTTTCCGTTTTTAGAAAAACTTTTTTGAAATCATCCAATATTACCCAATCTGTCTTGGTAGAACCACTATCAACAATAGCAACCATATTTTACATTTTAATTTAAGGATGCTAAATTATGAATTTATCTTGAAAAAAGAGCTTACCAAACCCTTCGGAAGCTTTATGAATGTTTTATATCAGTTTTTTCTTTGTTGAATTGGATCAGCCAGTCTTCTATTTCGTCTTCAAGATAGGAGGTCTGAAGGATCATGGCATTAATAAAATCATCGGGAACAGGTTCGCCTTTGGAATTTTCCAGGTTCCAAAGTTCGTCGGACATATTTTCATACTCTGAATATACCCGTTTGAAGCGGGAGTTCTCTCTTTCCAGAGCTTCAATATTTTTTTGCTGGAGCTGGAATTTTCTGTATTTGTTTTGACGTTTCATACAAATAGTAATATAAAAGGGTTACAAAAAAGGTCTGGTAGTACGTTCAAACACGCTTACAAGATAGAAAAAACCATCAACACAAATAGTTGAAAATGAATTTATTATCAGGTATATTTTACATCATTCTGAAAATTAAATTTAGAAATAATTTTGAATCTGAAAAAATATTTAACAACTTTTTTTACTGTTTAACATATAGTTATAAATTTGCACATCATATCACTTGAATGAGAGAATTACTAATACGCCAGAAACAAATATTATTCTTCATTATTGCGGGAGGGCTCAGTGCTGTTGTGGAGATCGGAAGTTTTAAAATCTTCAGCACCTATCTTCCTCAACTTATTTCTCAGGAAACAGATTTTCATGGCATTCATTATCCTTTAAGTAATATTTTCTCTACCAGCTGTGGAATCATCACCAATTATTTCTTAAGCATCTGGTTTGTTTTTGAAAGAGGAAAGCACTCTAAAAGAAGAGAGTTTGCTTATTTTATGGCAGTATCTTTTATTTCCACTTTGCTAAGCCTTGCTTTCTTCCAGATATTCTATAGTTATATATTTAAAGATAATATCGATTTAATTTTTTATACCTTAAGCCCGGAAATGATCAGCAAGATTGCTGCCATCTTATTGGTTTCCGTTCTTAATTATTCGGTAAAAAAGAAAATAATTTTTAATGGTTGATTTGTGGTAAAGATTCTAAATTATCTCTGGAGGTTCTGGTTGTTGGTATTGGCTTTTGTATTAACGATCATTTTAGGAATACCCGTTTATATCCTGTCTTTCAGCAAAAGACATTATAAATATGCCTACCAATTCATCCGGATCTGGTGCTACGGAATGTTTTACGGAATGGGAATGCGCTATGAGCTGATCAACCTGACGAATAAAAAGATCGACAGGAACCAGCAGTATGTAGTGATCTCCAATCATACTTCCATAATGGATATTATGCTTCCCTGCATTTTATTTCCTCACCATCCACTTTGCTATGTAGGAAAAAAGGAACTGGTAAGAATCCCGATTTTCGGTACCATATATAAAAGGATATGTGTAATGGTAGACCGAAGCAGTGCCAGAAGCCGTGCTGATGTGTACAGAAGATGTGCGGAAAAGATGGAGGAAGGCAACAGCATTGTGATCTTTCCAGAAGGAGGCGTTCCCGATGATACTTCTATTATGCTGGATGATTTTAAAGACGGAGCTTTCATTTTGTCTTCCAAGCATCAATCCCCTATCGCTGTATTTACTTTTGTCGGGTTAAAGGAAATGTTCCCGTTTGACAATTCGAAAGGACATCCCGGCAAAGTAAAAGTATACTTCAATGATATTATTGAACCTTCTGATTTTCCTAAGGATTTAAGAATGTCTGCCTTTGAGACAATAAAAAATACTTTAACAAATCATTCTTTTTAAAAGAAATAATTATATTTGTTTAAACTAACTGTAAAAAAACTATAAAGTTTATATGGAACATCACAACGAGCAAACCAAATGGTCTCAATTTATATCATTGGTTATTGTATTTTTCTTCTGGGGGTTTGTTGCGGCAAGTAATGACATTCTGATCCCCGTTTTCAAAAAAAGTTTTACACTTTCGCAGGTACAATCCCAATTGGTAGCGTGGGCATTTTATGTGGCTTACTTTGTGGGGTCTCTTATATTCTTTATCATTTCCCTAAAAAGTGATATCCTGCAAAAATTCGGTTACAAAAAAACATTATCTGCAGGATTGATTATTTCCGCAGTAGGTGCATTTTTATTTGTGCCGGCTGCTACTTCCCAAAACTTCTGGTTTTTCTTAACCGCATTATTTATTGTAGGTTTAGGATTCTCGGTTCAGCAAATCGTAGCCAATCCTTTAGCGATTAAAATGGGTAGCCCGAATACAGGTGCACACAGATTAACGCTTGCCGGAGGAATCAATTCATTGGGAACCACTATCGGGCCTATCTTATTAGGAATCGCTCTCTTCGGGACTGGAAGCGAGCATACAGAACTTTCTTTAGATGACGTAAAATTACCTTTCATTATATTAGGGGTTGCTTTTATTTTAGTAGCCATTTTCATGCTGTTTTCTAAGATAGAAGATCCTGCAAAAACGGAAGAGAAGAAAATCGAGGCCGGAGAGGAAAAATTCAACTTATTTAAATATCCTCAGCTGGTTCTGGGAATGATTGCCATCTTTATTTATGTAGGAGTTGAAGTTTCTATTATCAGTAACCTTCCTGCTCTGCTTCACACGCACGAATTCGGAAATGTTCTGGAACACAATATTGCGCCTTTCGTTTCTTTATATTGGGGGAGTCTGATGATTGGTAGATGGAATGGAGGGATCAACGTTTTTAACACCTCCAAAACTACCAACCTGATTTTAAAATTTGTAGTTCCTTTCATTGCATTCGGAATTATTTTAGTGGCAAACACTTTAAGTGGTAAAGATGTTTCTGCATTCTATATTTACCCGATCTGGATCATTATTTTCATCTTAATGAGTTTTCTTGGAGGAAAAAATGCCGGAAAGTCTCTCATGCTTTTTGGAATTGCAGGAATTGTGATGATGCTTTTAGGCCTGATCTATCCTGATAAAGAAATTGCCAAATATTTCTTCATTTCCGGTGGATTATTCTGTTCTATCATGTGGCCGTCTATTTTCGATTTAGCGATTGCAGGTTTAGGAAAAAATACAGGGAAAGCTTCTTCTTTCCTGATCATGATGATTTTAGGCGGTGGAATCATTCCATTATTACAGGGATGGATCTGTGACTTTGACAAAGCTGACCCAAGCGGAATTATGGGAATCACATATACTCACTTCTCATACATTATTCCGGCATTCTGCTTCCTGTATTTAGCATTTTACGGATTTGTCACTCCGAAAATCTTGAAGAAACAAGGGGTTGTATTAAGCGAAGAAAGCTCTAGCAGTGGACACTAATACAATGAAACTATATAAGAAAAAAAGATTTTGGGCAGCTATTTTAGTTGTCCAAATTCTTTTGTTCTATATCTTCTCAAAATCAGAAATTATGATTTCCTTTTTTGAAAGCTTCTTTGAACTTCAAAAATGGATTCATCAGACAATATTTGCATGGGTTCCGTTTTCTTTAGGAGATACTCTGTATGTGATTCTGGGAATTGCTATTTTATATTATCTGATTCAATCGTTTAAGAAAAAAAGAAGAAATACAGCTGTTGTAAAGCTTCTTTTGATCATCAATATTTTTTATTTTATTTACCAGATCTTCTGGGGAATGCTTTATTTTCAGACTCCTGTGATTAAAAAACTTTCACAGCAAAATAAGCCGGATCTGAATAAAGCCAAAATACTGGCTTTGCGATATCTTGACAAATGTAAAATCACCCGACAGTTGGTTAAAGAAGATAAAAACGGGGTTTTTGTGGTAACCGATTTACAGGCGGTTCAAAAGGAAATTCTTTCCCGGCAGCGAAAGCTCCCGAAATATCTTTCAGATAAAAGGGCCCCACAGATCAATTCTTTTAAGCCCAGCATTTTCAAAAATGTAATGAGCTTTACAGGCATTTTGGGTTATTATAATCCATTTACTGCCGAAGCGCAGTATAATGCCGAACTTCCATCCACATTCATTCCTTTTACCACTGCACATGAAAGTTCTCACCAGCTGGGTTTTGCCAGAGAGCAGGAAGCCAATTTTATCGGGTATCTGATGGGGGTGAATTCTGAAAATATAGAGCTGCGATACAGTACCGAATATTTCACTTTAAAAAGTCTTTTACGCTTTATTGTTGAAGAAGATCCCCAGTTTGTAAAGTCAGTTCTTGCCAATTATTCTCCGGGTATGAAAAGACACACGTTATATGAAAAAAGTTTTATGTTGAAACATCAGGGATGGCTGGATGATTTTTTCGGGATAACGAATAATCTCTTTTTAAAAAGCAATCAGCAGGAAGGCTCCATTACTTATTCTTACTTCATCGATTTGCTATTGAATTACGAAAATTGATTATAAACAAAAGAATCGTACCAGGCGATACGATTCTAAAAACACAAATGATGAAAAAAAATTTATTACCTTGACTTGTTCCCTCATTCAAGGCGATGTAAAAGTACAACATATTTTAGAAATACAAAAACATTTTCAGCCTTTTTTAAAACTTTAAGAAAACTTTAAGATTTTTTATGTTTTCTTGAGTTTAGTCACCCTTAAATGACTTATTTATAAAGCATTAAACTGATACAGTATTCATATTTTTGTTCTGTTTTTAACTTAATTCATCTACAAAATCAAACATTTGTTTAAAAATATAGTAATTCCGAAATCTCACCTTATTTTTTCAGGAAAATTTCAAAATATTTGTTTGACTACTCTAACTTTTGATTAAAATTGACTCTTTTATTGTATTATTGGTAATTCAATATAGCTATCTGTAAACCATTTTATTTCTAAAGGCTCTTTAGCATCAGCAATAGTCTCATCACTCACGTCTTTTCCGCTTCCATAATTGATCTGATATTCCGGAGTTTTATTAATTCCCAGTAATACAATCAGCCGGCTTCCTTTCGGAATCTTTTTTCCTACGAAAGTAGAATTATTAATAGAAATGGCTTCTATTTTACCGGGCTTTAAAAGGTGCCTTTTCTCGCGGTTCTTTGTATAGCTGGCTCTCCCTAAATAATCAGACAGATAAAAAGCCTCATTATCCGGCTGAATCTGGATGAGGGACATGATGATATCCATATCTTTTTTATTGATCTCCGCTTTCAATTTTGCTGTGAATGCTCCGTTGAGAATAATATCCTTATCTAAAACAGGGGTCTGATATATCACCACATTGTTGGCCATAAGGCTATCACTTTTGCTATATTTATAATAGACCTTCTTATTATTTCTGTCTTTAAAATCTATGATTTGTTTTATAAAATCAGTCTTTACGGGTTTTTCTTTTGACAATAACTGTGTAGAATCAGAAGTTTTAGTAAAATAAAGCTTCAGTGTATTATTATGGCTTGCTTCAAGACTTGGAAAATGTTTCCACTCATTGGTATCCATAATCTGAACATTCACTTTATCTTTCAAGAGTTCCGGTTTCTTTCCGTTTTTCATCACATAATCGAACCAAGAAAAAGCCAGGTCACTGATGTTGATTCTCGCCGCCTGATCTACGGTATATCCTCTTAATACATTAGTTGCATAGCTTTGAGCTCCACCATGGTCATAAGGACCAATGATCATATAATGATTGGGATTATGATGATATTTATGATATTCCTTGAAATAATATAAAGCTCCTAACTGATCTGCATCATAAAATCCGGTAGTAGTAAGTACGGGAATATTAATTTTTCTAAATTCCTTTTTATAAGGAACCATACTTTTCCAAAATTTATCATAACCCGGGTGGTCCAGCCAGCGTTGAAATATTTTATTTTTCTTTCCTTCAAAAGCATCCAGCGTCCTGAATGACTTTCCGCTTTTGTACCATGCCGTATTCACAGAATCCCATTTTTTATAATTCCTGAAACCATCTTCATCAGTCAGATTATTGGTAGTAACATAGGAGATCCACTGAAGCATATAGCTCATAAATACATTATTGGTCATCGGGTAATCTATTCCAATTCCTACAGCAACCTGGGGAACAACCGTCTTTAAAGCCGGATGCATTTTTTTAGTAGCTGCCCATTGACTGAAGCCTAAATAACTCCCACCGATCATTCCAACCTTACCGTTACACCAGCTTTGCTTACTTACCCAGTCAATAACATCATACAGATCATCTGCTTCATGCTCAAAGGGTTCGATTTCATCTGTACTGGTTCTTTTTCCTCTTATATTAACTACCACTCCTACATAATCATAAGCTACTGCCCTTTTACCTAGTGCACCATCATAATTTCCGGCATATATATTATTCGTTAATATGGCAGGTAAAGGCTGTTTATTATTACGGCCTCTTGTTACTGTTATACTTACCATTCCTCCTTTCCGGGTTTTAAAATCCCGAGTCTCTACCATATATTTTTCCTTTTCTTTCTCTGCCAGTAAACTTTTTACCCGTTGCTGGATACCTAACGTTGTTTTGTAGTCCAGATAACTGAACCCTAAGCCTGTTGCTGAAGCAATATTGATACTGTCACTCTTTAAAGATTCAAGCGTTTTTTTGAATTTGTCTTTTCTGGTCAAGGTATTTTCAGCAAATACATCGGCAATACGGAATGAATATTTATCCGGCAAAGCTGCATATTTGATATCAAATGCCTTATGTAGCGCTTTTGAAAAATCAGTTTTCTCATTTTTCTCAATGTCTTTAGCCATCGCATAGAGTTCATAATTGATGAATTTGGTTGCTGCGCTGTTTTTATCTGCAAAAGCTTCACGATAGGCTTGTATTGTTGCTATTGATTTTTTGTAGTTACCAGCCAGAATATCAAATTTAAAAGATCTTTCCAGGGAATCCAATCTTTTAGGTTTTTTATAATTCTCCGAAATTTTGGAGGCGATGGAAGAAATATTTTTTTCAAGAGCAGCAGAATCAGATATAGCCACTTTAGGCCAAAAGAATTTTTGAGCAGAAAAAAGATTGATAAAAAATAAGGTTACAATGGTTAATTTTAGTTTCATATTAAACAGATTTTGGCAAATTCAATCAACTAAAATCATATTATGTTACGATTTTATCATGAAGGAATCTATATTTTTCCCTTAAAGAGACAAATTTAATTATAAATTCCTTCTGCAAATCAGATTACTACAAATATCTCACCCTAAAATGAAAAAATATTTGTTTTTTTAAAACATCTCCGTATTTTAGTTTAAAAAATCAACATGACTTTTGATAAACTCATTAACTATCTTAAACTTGACAAGCAGGAATTTCTTTTCCAATTCAATTCACATCCGAATTACCCTTCTGCATTGGCTTTTAGCGATACGTTAAATTTCATGGGCGTAAGGAATGATGCTTATGAACTTGACAAAGAATATTGGGATGAGTTGCCTGAAGAATTTATTGCCATTGTAGAAAATTCTTTCTCATTAGTAAAAAAATCGGGAAATAGCTATTCTGTTTATTCTGACAAGGCTAAAACATTCAACCGCGATGAGCTGCATAAAAAATCTGCGGATTTTGTACTTCTTTTTGAAAAGGATGAAAAATCTGAGCATAGATCAATCAGTAATTTCAAGCCTTTTGTTTATGCAGTTTTTGGTCTTATTGTAGTTTATTCGATTATCAATCTGGCATGGTTTGAAACCGTTTTCACACTTTTATCCTTAATAGGTGTTTATATCTCATTGGAGATTTTCAATCAGAAATTCGGAAATACTTCTTCTGTTATCGGCAGTATCTGTGGTGATACTTCTGCACAGCAGACCGTAAATTCTTGTGACAAAATTATTACCCAGGACAAAACGAGCTTATTAGGATTAAAATTTTCCGACCTTTCTTTAATTTATTTCGTTGGGATTTCAATTCTGAGCTTATTCTTACCGTCGACCGCATTTATTATTAAAGGATTCACTTTGGTTTCCGTTTTAGCTATCGGGTATTCATTATACATTCAGGCATTTGTAGAAAAAACATTTTGCAGAGTTTGTCTTTTAATTATAGCTCTTCTTACAGCACAATTACTGATCAGCTTTTTATTTTTCGATCATTTATTTTTCAGCGTTCCAACTCTTTTATTAACGGCTATTTTATGGCTTACTGTATTTTCTGCTGTGCTTTCTCTGAATAAGCTCCTTACGGATAAAGAAGATTTAAAAAAGTCTAATGCAAAAAACCTGAGATTCAAAAGAAATTACGAGTTGTTTAAACGAGAGCTTTTAGAAAAAGAAAAAGTTTACTTTACAGATAACCAGACCTTATCATTAGGAAATAAAAATGGCAAACTGCATATCGCTGTCGTTTCCAACCCATATTGTGGTTTCTGTAAAGGAGCACATGAAATTCTGGAAGGACTTCTTAAAAAGTATTCTGATGAGATTTCTGTTCAGATCAGATTCAATTATACTTCAGAAAAAGCTAACGAGAAATATACGGCATTAGTTTCCGACCTTTTCAGTATCTATAAAAACAAATCTGAAAAAGAATTCCTGAATGCCGTAGAAAACTGGTTTGAATATAAAGATGAAAATAAAATCAAAGAACTGGCGGGATCAGCTTCTCAGGAAGATCTGGCTCCTTTAATACAAATCGGGGAAGAAAACAGCAATGCGGGAATCAATTTCACCCCTGTATTCATCATCAACGGTTATCAATTCCCTGAAAAATATGACCGTGAAGATATCTGGTATTTTATTGATGAATTAATGGAGGATGAGGAATTATAAATTATGTATAGACCTACATAAAAATTCACTATCTTAGGAAAAATTACAAATACACAAAATACACTTATCAAAAATATCTTATGAAAAATCTAAAGAAACTCAACAGAAATCAATTAAAAACAGTAGCAGGAGGTATTGCCTGCAGAGTTGATGATTATTATTGCCCGGGGACTTCCGTATGCTGTCTAAACGGCGGTCCTTTTGACGGACTTTGCAGAACTCCGGAGCAAATGGCTACGCAATGTTCCTAAATAGGAACAGAAAACTTGTACAAAACGAACATTAATACCACAATCACTATGAAAAATCTTAAAAAAATTACCAGAGAGAATCTCAAAAATATCAAAGGAGGAATTACTATAGAATGCGCTCAGACTCAAGCTTCTGCAACCTATTGCATCCCGAAAACCACCCAATGTCCACCGGATCCGGATGGTTTATTTTGTGTAAATGCCTGCAATAAATGGTGCTACCTATAATAGATGTGTAAAAGTTTAATCAAATTTTATTAAATTAGAAATGTCGTCATATTTTTTGGCGACTTTTTAAATGAATATACGTTTTGAAAAAATTTCCTTTTTATAAACAACCCGATACCAAGGACTGTGGCCCTACCTGTCTTCGAATTGTCAGCAAATATTATGGCAAAAGTATCTCCCTGCAACAAATCCGAAACCTGTCTGAAACAACAAGGGAAGGCAGCAGCTTGCTAGGTTTAAGCGATGCAGCAGAAGATTTGGGTTTCCGCTCATTAGGCGTTCAGGTAGATTTCAATACTCTTGCGGAAGAAGTTCCTTTTCCCTGCATTGTTCACTGGAACAAAAATCATTTCGTGGTTGTCTACAAAATTGATAAAAATAACAAAGTTTATATTTCTGACCCGAGCTATGGTCTTATTACTTATACCCGGGAAGAATTCATTAGAGCCTGGATTGGCGAAAATGCAAATGAAAATACGGAAGAAGGAATTGTTTTGATTCTTGAAACAACTCCTGCTTTCTTTCAAACAGAATTTGACGATGTAGAAAGCAAAGCAAGTTTTACTTTTCTTTCCAAGTATTTGCTGAAATACAAATCACTTGTTATCCAACTTGCAGTTGGACTTCTTGCAGGAAGTTTGCTATCTCTGATATTTCCTTTCCTTACCCAGAGCATTGTGGACGTCGGAATACAGAACCAGGATCTGAACTTTATCTATCTGGTTCTTTTAGCTCAAATTATGCTCTTTATAGGACGGATGGGAATTGAAGTGATCAGAAGCTGGATCCTGCTCCACCTTTCGGCAAGAATCAATATTTCTATCATTTCCGATTTTTTCATTAAACTAATGAAGTTGCCCATCAGCTTTTTTGATACCAGGATGACCGGAGATATTATGCAGAGAATTAATGACCATCACAGGATCGAGCAACTTCTTACCAGCTCTTCTTTGAATACGCTATTCTCACTTGTCAATTTAATTATTTTCAGCATTGTTCTCTTATTCTATGATTACAGATTGTTCCTTGTTTATCTGGTTGGAGCAATTCTATACGTGGGATGGATCAGTTTCTTCCTCAAAAAGAGAAAAGAACTGGATTATAAAAGATTTTCCCAGGTCTCTCAAGAGCAAAGTAAGGTCATTGAGCTGATCAATGGAATGCAGGAAATTAAAATGCATAATGCCGAAAAGCAAAAACGCTGGGATTGGGAGTTTTTGCAGGTCAAGTTGTTTAAAATAAGGATTAAATCTCTTTCTCTGGAACAGTGGCAATCTGTAGGAGGTAACTTCATCAATCAGATGAAAGATATCCTGGTAAGTTTTCTATCAGCGAAACTGGTTTTGACTGGTAATCTTACATTGGGGATGATGCTTTCCGTACAATATATCATCGGGCAGCTTAACAGTCCGCTGCTTCAGCTTATCGATTTTATCAAGCAAACTCAGGACGCTAAAATTTCCCTTGAAAGATTAGGTGAAATCCATGATAAGGAAGATGAAGAAAATAAGGATGAGCAGTATGTTTCTGAAATTCCTAAAAGAGATATTGAAATCGAAAATGTTTCATTCCGCTATATAGGTTCGGATGTATTTGTCTTTGAAAACCTGAACCTAACTATTCCTTATCAGAAAACCACTGCTATTGTAGGTGCCAGTGGAAGTGGCAAAACCACTCTTTTAAAATTATTGATGAAATTTTATGAGCCCAATGAAGGGGATATTAAAATTGCCAACACAAGGCTTAAAAACATTTCACCGAGAAACTGGAGAGATCACTGTGGCGTGGTAATGCAGGAAGGATATGTTTTCAATGATACCATTGCCAATAATATTGCAGTAGGTGAAGATTATGTAGATAAGCAAAAACTAAGGAAAGCTGTAGAAATTGCTAATATAAAAGACTTCATTGAGGGTCTTCCATTAAGCTATAATACGAAAATCGGAAATGAAGGAATTGGTGTAAGTGGCGGACAGAAACAAAGGCTGTTTATTGCAAGGGCAGTTTACAAATCTCCTGAATATATCTTCTTTGATGAAGCCACCAGTGCTTTGGATGCCAACAACGAAAAAATTATCATGGAAAACCTTGAACAGTTTTTTAAAGGAAAAACCGCTATTGTTATTGCTCACCGACTTTCAACGGTGAAACATGCTGATAAGATTATTGTTCTGGATAAAGGAAAAGTGGTTGAAGAAGGAAATCATGCGGAATTGGTTGCTTTAAAAGGAGAATACTACAGGTTAGTAAAAAATCAGTTAGAATTAGGTAACTAAAATATATTTTTATAAATTTATTTCCTTAACCCATTCAAAATGTTTTAATTATGAAAAATCTAAAAAAAATCTCAAAAGCTGAGCTGAAAGAAATTAAGGGCTCAGGATTAGTATGTTCAAGTGGTTATTACTGGTGCAAGTATACACAAAGCTGCATTTCTGAAGAAAGGGTTTGTTTTTATAACAATTTATAAAAACAATCAATTATGAAAACCCTAAAGAAAATTTCAAGACATCATTTAAAGGATGTTTACGGAGCTGGTCCCGTACAACCCTCTCCTTGCAATTGCTTTTGCTATATCAATGGCACAAAGACCTGGAATGCATGTAACCAGTATTGCCCCGGAGGAGAAGTAATACCAGGTGTTGAGCCGGGAAACCATCCGAACTGCAGTTACAAATTACCTTTGTAATCATTTTAAAATTCAATCAAAATCCTCATCTTGGGGATTTTGATTTTCACCCTTAAATTTCACATGGAAAAAGATATTTTAGATAATATAGAACTTCGCTCTGAAAGTGTACAGGATATTCTCACACAGCCACCACACTGGATGATTCGTTGGGGAAATACCATTATATTCATCATTCTCTTACTCATCCTCGCTATGAGCTATGTTATAAAGTATCCTGAATTTGTACCGGCTCCCATTATTGTAACCTCTCAAAATCCACCGGAAAAACTGGAAGCCAGAACGAATTCTAAAATTGAAAAAATATTCATTAAAAATCATCAGGAAGTCAGGAAAAACCAAATTCTTATGGTGATGCAGTCTGCCGCCAATTATAAAGATGTTTTAGAATTAAAAAAGCTTGTAGATTCTCTTACTCCCGATCAACTGCAAACCTTTCCCATCCGTGAAACATCACGATTCAAGCTGGGCGAATTGCAGGGAGATTATAATAATTTTGCCAAAGCATTCCAAGATGAAGAACTCTTCACAAGATTACAACCTTATGCTCCGGAAAACTTAGCAGCTAATCAAAGTCTTTCTGAATATCGGGTACGAATTGCTACTTTACAGCAGCAAAAAAAACTGGAACTGGCCAAATATGAATTAACTAAGAAAAGCTATAGACGTACACAGGATCTTTATAATCAAGGGGTAATTTCTGCTGTTGAGTTAGAAAATGAAAAAATAAAATATCTTCAGGCTCAACAAAGCGTTGAAAATATCAAAATTTCCTTATCTCAGATTGAAGAAAGCATTTCCAATCTTAATAAGACAAAAAGCGGAACAGCTATTAACAGCGAAAAAGATAAAATCACTTACTCTTCACAAACCCTGCAGCTATTTGAACAGCTAAGAAAATCACTGAAACAGTGGGAACAGAATTACCTGGTAATTTCTTCTATAGATGGTCTTGCCAGTTTTCAGCAATTCTTTGGAGAAAACCAGTTTGTAAAGACCGGAGATGCCATCTTATCCATCTTACCGAAAAATAAAGAAACCTTAGTGGGACGGATGTCTGTTCCTGCTACCAATTCAGGAAAAATCACTCCCGGGGAAAAAGTCTTAATCAAGCTCGATAACTACCGCTACCAGGAATACGGTATTGTAGAGGGCAAAGTACAAAACATTTCCCTTTCTCCGGATAAAGATGGAAACTATTATGTAGATGTCATACTTCCCAAAGGGCTTAAAACGAGCTATAATAAAATGCTTCCTTTTGATAAAGAACTAAAAGGTAATGCGGATATTGTGACTCAGGATTTAAGGCTGATAGACAGATTCTTCTACCAGATCAGAAAACTGCTTGGATATCAAAGCTAGAAGCGTAAGCAAATATCATAAAAAATAAACCGCAACAAATTAATTGTTGCGGTTTGTTATTGTAGCGAAGACGGGATTTGAACCCGTGACCTTTGGGTTATGAATCCAACGCTCTAACCACCTGAGCTACCTCGCCGTTTTGGTGGTGCAAATATATAAATTATTTGCTTTCTACCAAAATTATTTTAACTTAAAATATTCCAAAACATCGCCTACATGGTCTGGTTTGCTGATTATCTTATTGTTAGCATCTAAAATAAAATACGTTGGTGTAGCATGTATATTGTAGGTATCTGTATAGCTGCTGTTCCATCCTTTCAATTCGGAATCATTGATCCATGGAAAGGCAGCAATCTTTTTAGAATAAGAATCTTTGTCCGTATCTAAGGAAAAGCCTATAATCTGAATATTTTTTGTCTTCAGATCATTGTATTTTGTTAAAAGCTGCGGAAGCTCACTTTCACAATGTGAACAAGTAGATGACCAGAAAATAATAATTTTTTTATCCGCTTTTACATCATAGAGCGATTTTGCAGTTGAGTTAACCGGCGACTGAAATTTATAATTTGGAAAAGCAGCTCCCAACTCTACATTTGCATTGGATTTAAGGGTTGAAGCAAGCCTGTCTGTAATAGTACATTTTAGGTTTTTAGCAAGATTCAGGTATTTATCCTTAAGCTCACCCATTTCATAGACATCAAAAATATCAATCAGTTCTGATAGTACGGTCTGCCCACGTGGTGTCTCAACTTTTAACCTTTCTAAAAGCTTATCTACTGAGCCTCCGACATTCGCATTACCTCCGGCATTAAGATAAGCAACCAGTACGGGCCTCAATAGTGATGAAGTTTCAAGCATATCGCCGGATTTATCTAAAAAGTTAACGATATCATCCTGGCTTGCTTTATTAGTCGTATTATTTGACAAAAACTTGTTATAATTTGTATTATAGTAATAAATAAAAGGATGCTTAGCCTGGTCGATATCTCCCGCTCCCGTTGACAATCTTCCTATTTCTGCTTTCAAAGCCTTTCCAAACTCAGTATTGTCTTTGTAATATTCTTTAATCTGAGCTAAAGCAGGTAAGATCAGTTCTTTTTTCTGGGATCCTTCCTGTAAAGTACTCATCAGATCATTTACTTCATCCAGATAAGCAACTTCTTTGATTTTATTGTTTTGTGTATCCAACTTTATACTTACATTCTTATTCTCAGAAATAAAGCTTACATTATTATTGGTATTAGGAAAATACACCTTCATCATCCCCGTATAGCTCTTAGGATATTTAAAAGTCCAGACATTATTCTTACTTTGCTCTTTTGTGACAATAATATCTTTTGATCCGTTTAATGTATAGAGAATTGCATCTTGTTCTTTGAAATCTGCAGGGGCTTGAACCGAAACCGTAAATTGAGCCTGCAGTGAGAATGCAGACAATACTGCCGATAGTATATAAATCTTTTTCATTAGGTAAAAATAAAAAAACTCCCTGATTAATCAGAGAGTTTAAAATATTTTAATAAAATTTTATATTTTCTGTCTTTTGATCTTTGTCGCAAAAAATACGATGAACAAAATTGCTACGGCTGATAAAGCATATACATACATATCAATTGGTGATGCCGGCGCTCCCGGTCCTACTACACCTCCACCAGGATTAGTAACCGTTTGTGCATTGAATAACGAGACTGCTGAAAGAAAAAAAGCTGATGTGACTAGTTTATTGATAGTTTTCATTAGATTTCTATTTTAAGATTTTAGTGTTAACAGTTTCTCCTTTATCAGAAACAATTTTTACAACATATGAGTTTTTAAGTGAACCATCCAGTTCAATTACAAAATCAGTAGAAGTATTAACTGCTTTTTTAGAGATTACCAGTTTACCGCTCATATCATAAACTTCAATATCTGCTTTTTTCCAGTTGGGATCAAATCTAACAATATAGTTGGTAATTTCTGGATTATAAATTACCATTGTTCTTGAAGGCTTAACAGAAGGCGTTTCAGTTGCCAATGTATTGTTAGGCATTCCATAATATACATCGTATTCGCTGTTAGAAACAGGAACTACTTCTCCTTGCTTAGCCTGCATTACACTGCCGTTAGGAGCTTTATAATAGAATCCAACACCTGAAGATAATTGGTGTGTTCCGTTAGCAACCAAAGCTGCATTCTCTCTAATTTCGAATTTGTAGAATTTAATATTAGAGCTATAGTTTACTAATTTAACATTCTTTCCTAAGAAATTGTTTTCATTAGCTTCGTTAATATATAACCAGTAAGAGGAAGTATAATTATAATCATATCCTCCTGTAGGAGCTTCTTCAAATGTACCCAGCGTATTAAATGCCGAAGCGGCAAATTGAGTGTTTGCATTTGCAGAATACCCTGTAGTAGCATTTGGATACACAACATAATAAGTTCTGTCTACTTCTTTTCCGTCAGCATCAAGAGCTATAATACCTAATTGTTTTACAGTTCCTGTTTTGGCGGTAGCGCTCTTATTTGCTGTTACACTGTAATCGGTAGTAGCAGATCTGCTATAATAATTAAATCTTCTTAGTCTGCTGATATCAAGAACATTAGCAGCACTATTATCATTAAGTTTAATAGCGAAAGTTCCAAAAGGTCTTACCATTAAGTAATCAACATTCCCTGTAGGAACTCCTGCAGAAAATGTAACTGCCTGATAGGCTGCTGAACTTGTCCCTCCTTGATTACTTACAATTCCGGTTGGTTCAAATCTTATTCCGTAAATATTTGTCAGGTTGATGTTATCTCCGTTACCTGTAGCTCCAGCTTCAGCAGTACCAATTAACGATAAATCAAGGTTGGTAAGATATGGATTCGAAAACTGATACCAGTTTTTACCATAGTTACCCTGCCAAGCTGTGCCCCCTGCTGCCATATGGAAACCATCCTGAACATAGGTATTGTACTTTTCATTGTATTGGTTAACGTTGTTCCCGTTAAGTCCAAAGTTAACAAAAGCACCTGCATTCTGTAGGGTAATAGGAGCGTTCGCAAAGGAACCATCATCAGATACCGGACGTCCTTTCAATGTTCTTGTAGTGGTTAGGTCAAGTCCCGTACCTCCTACCATCCAGTAAGCATGTGCCGGAGCAGCATCACCAAATTTAAGCGGTCCTGTTATATCATTCAAATGAACAGCCACTACATTGGCATTGTTATAATACAAAAATTCATTCTTGGAACGTCTAACGTTTGAAAATGTTTTACCGAGTTCGGTATTTAAAGTAGAAGGCGTTTTCATAAAGAATGGCATACCCATCTGTTGGTAATCACCATGTCTTATTTGCCTTACCTGCTGATCTACGATACCAGTAATATTGGCTTGTGGAATACCACTGATATAAAGCTGACCATACGTGTAAAC
Source organism: Chryseobacterium barbadense (assembly GCF_042849955.1). Lineage (NCBI taxonomy): Bacteria > Pseudomonadati > Bacteroidota > Flavobacteriia > Flavobacteriales > Weeksellaceae > Chryseobacterium > Chryseobacterium barbadense. Next base: position 33,124 of record NZ_BAAFHL010000016.1, on the reverse strand, counting down.
AGGAGTAGCTGAGGAACTATTTGTATTGACAGTCGCATACGCAGCAGGTTCATTTAACATATTAATGAAGTTACCTCCTCCGTTTGCTTCTGTTTTATCGACATTTGAAGCATCGATTGTTTTGAAAAGATCAGTACCACTGCCGGAAACCATTACATTTCCGTGGTTTTCAATAACACCATTTCCTTTCATTTGCATGCCTCCACCACTATAAACTAGCGTGCCTTTACTCACATACATATTAGCATTAGTGTCTACGTGACATAGTATCTGCGCCTGAACAGAGTAACTAATTGCTAAAAGACCTATAGCAAATAAACTTTTTCTCATTGTATATAAATTATTTGTGTGTGTTGTGTGTTAATACAATCTTCACCCGCAAAGATATATATTTTTTTTAAAGAAAAAAAATATATTGTTATTTATTAACAAATATATTATCTTCCGTTAATATAATTTCCTTTTCTTCGCCGATTGAAAACATATAATCTTCCAGAACTTTTTCCGTTGTTCCTCTGAGACCTCTTGCCCCTAATCCTTTTTCAATTGTTTCCTCTACAATTTTCTCAATAGCCCCGTCGGTGAATACCAATTTTGTGCCATCCATCTTAAATAGCTCAACAAACTGATTTACAATTGAATTCTTCGGTTCTTTCATAATTCTCACCATCGTTTCTTTGGTGAGCTTATCCAGATAAGTGATGATTGGAAATCTTCCTAAAAGTTCGGGAATTAATCCGAAAGAACGCAAATCAATCGCATTAATATTCGTTAATATATATTCATCTTCATCAGCTTTATTGATTTTTTCAGCACTGAACCCAATCGCCTGCTTGTTAAGCCTTCTTTCAATGATCTCCTTAATACCATCAAATGCTCCTCCTGCAATAAAAAGAATATTCTGTGTATTTACCTGGATATATTTCTGATCAGGATGTTTTCTTCCCCCCTGGGGCGGAACATTCACAATACTTCCTTCCAGCAATTTCAGTAATCCCTGCTGAACTCCTTCGCCGGAAACATCTCTGGTGATACTTGGATTATCTGATTTTCTGGCAATTTTATCAATCTCATCGATGAAGACAATTCCTTTTTCTGCTTTTTCCACATCATAATCTGCCACCATCAGTAATCTTGACAAAATACTCTCAACATCTTCTCCTACATATCCGGCTTCCGTAAGAATGGTAGCATCCACAATACAGAACGGAACATTCAACTCTCTGGCGATGGTTTTGGCCAACAGGGTTTTCCCTGTTCCGGTTTCCCCTATCATGATGATATTGGACTTTTCAAGCTCTACCTCTCTGTTTTCATCCTGAGCATGCAGCAATCTTTTATAATGATTATATACTGCAATTGAAAGCTGCTTTTTTGCCTGATCCTGCCCGATCACATACTGATCCAGAAATTCTTTAATTTCTTTTGGCTTTTTAAGTTCATCTATCGTTTCAGCAGGAGAAAAACCATCTTTTGAGGTGCTGTCTTTTACAATCGAGTGTGCCTGCTCAATACAGTTTTCACAAATAAAACCATTCTGCCCGGAAATCAGCATCTGCACTTCATTTCTTTTTCTTCCGCAGAAAGAACACTGGTTTGCATTCATATTCTATATAATATAATCTGTTTAAAGAAAATCGTAAAAAATTTCTTTTTTACGATCTTATTATTTTTTTAAGAATTAATAATTGAGTTTTGAATTTCCGTGTACTCTTCACTTGTTAATCTCAATCTTTCATTTCTGAAGTTCATATCTTCCATCTTATTCAAAGGAATCAAATGAATGTGAGCATGAGGTACTTCCAGTCCTACTACTGCCACCCCCACTCTTACACACGGAATAGCATTTTTTATTTTTTTGGCTACCTTCTGTGCAAACCCCCAAAGGTTTTTATATTCTTCACTGTCCAAATCAAAAATAAGATCAACTTCTTTTTTGGGAACTACCAATGTATGGCCTTTCACCAGCGGCATGGCATCCAAAAATGCTATAAAGTTTTCATCTTCTGCTATTTTATAGGATGGAATTTCGCCGTTAATGATTTTTGTGAATATAGTGCTCATTCTTCAATAGAAATTAGAGTTTAAAAATTGATACCGGAATTACAGTGTGATTTCCAGTACTTCAAAAGACAATTTATTACCGTTAGGTAACGTAATTTCTGCTGTTTCTCCAACAGCTTTTCCCAGCAAACCTTTTGCGATAGGTGTATTTACGGAAATCTTACCACTTTTAAGGTCACTTTCATTATCCGGAACCAATGTAAAAACCTGTTCCTGCTTCGTTGCATTGTTTTTTAATCTCACTGTTGTTAAAATAGAGACTTTTGAAGTGTCTAATTGGCTCTCATCTATAATTTTTGAAGTGGCAATAGCATCTTTAAGTTTAGAAATTCTCATTTCCAACATTCCCTGTGCTTCTTTAGCAGCATCATATTCTGCATTTTCAGATAAATCACCTTTATCTCTTGCTTCTGCAATCTGCTGGGTAATTTTTGGTCTTTCTACAGTTTCCAACTGTTCCAGCTCAGCTTTCATTTTCTCTAGTCCCTCCTTTGTTACGTAGCTTGCCATAATTTTAAAAATTTAGTTTTAGTATAAAAAAATAATCCGACATTTGCCGGACAATGTTTTTGGTTTAGTAATCGTTTAATTTTTACAAATATATAAAAATTTAAATTGAAATGAAAAAAACTTTTTCAATCTTATCTATTTTCACTTTACTGATATTCAGCAATTTAAGCATAAATTCATGTGGTAGCACCGATGATACCGTAAGCTGTTTTCCGAACACCCCCATCAATGTTACCCTAAATCTGAATCTGCCTGCTTACAATGTTTTAAACCAGGTGGGAGGATGGATGTATGTGAATGAACAACAGTCGGGAACCAGAGGGCTGATCATCGTAAGAGCTTCCGACACGAATTTTAAAGTGTACGACAGGAATGCCCCTCATATATGTCCGGACACAAACACTACACTGGAAGTTAAAGACAACATCAGTATTATCTGCCCAAAAGATAATGCAACATGGATTCTCCTTACCGGACAGCCTACAGCAGTTTCTTCTGTTCCGCCTAAAACTTATCCCTACAATTATGATCCGTCTGGTAAAATTTTAACGGTATATTTCTAAATATGAAAGCAGTCATACAAAGAGTTTCAGAAGCCGGTGTGAAGGTGGATGGAAAAATGGTTGGGGAAATTACTAAGGGATTAATGGTGTTGGTAGGTATTGATGAGGCGGATGAAAAGGCGGATGCCGACTGGCTGGTACAGAAAATTCTGAATTTAAGAATTTTCGGTGATGCTGATGAAAAGCTTAATCTTTCTGTACAGGATATTGCAGGAGAGATCCTTTGTATCAGCCAATTTACTCTGATCGCAGATTATAAAAAAGGAAACCGTCCTTCATTTATAAAGGCAGCCAAACCAGATAAAGCCATTCCTCTTTTTGAATATTTTAAGGAACAGATTGGAAAAACGGGATTAAAAACCGAAAGCGGGATTTTTGGCGCAGACATGAAGGTGTCCTTGATCAATGACGGACCTGTAACCATTGTGATGGATTCTATTACAAAAAGTTAGTCCGATGTTTAGATCTGATTTTCTTCTTGCAGTTTTGTTTGCATTTTTGTATTCTATTTGCTGTTGTGGACAATCCCGGGATGAGCTTTTAAAAACAAAGCTGGATTCTGCTTTTTCAGATATATTCCGTGATAATGAACCCGGGGGAAGCATCTTTATTCAACAAGGCGAAAAAGTATTATATGAAAAGTCTTATGGCTTAGCAGACCTGCAAACTAAAGAAAAGTTTACCAGCAAAACCGTTTCGAATATAGGATCTATTACCAAAACATTTGTAGCCTATGGAGTTTTAATTCTTCAGGACAGAAAAATGTTATCTGTGGAGGATAACCTATTCAAATTCTTTCCGGATTTCAAAAATAAAAGCATTGCTTCCAAAGTACAATTAAGGCATCTGCTGACCCACACTTCCGGGCTTCCGGACAGCAGAGGTGTGGAAAAGGACAGTGTATTTTATTTAACGGCAAAAGATGAAGAGAACTTCCGGCCGTTAAAGCTTACCGATTCTTTGGACTTTGAGCCCGGCTCCAAATGGGAATATTCCAATCCGGCATACAATGGATTGGCTTTAGTCATAGAAAAAGTAAGCAAAACGAAATGGCAACGTTTCATTAGTAAAAATATTTTCAAACCTAGCGGAATGAAAAACAGCAAAATAACCAATGGCAAATATCCTCATAAAAATGTTGCTCACGGCTATATTTTTAAGGATAATACATACCACGAATGTGATTACGGCGAATATCCAACTTTTACAGCTGCCGGAAATGGAGGAGTGTGGAGTTCTGTAGAGGATTTAAGAAAATATATAAAAGCAATTCAGGAATGCAAAATAACTAACTGCAATATTATAGAATCGTCTCAAACGACTCAAACTCCTGAAAACTGGAAAAAAGAAAACCCTATGTTTCATTCGGGTGTATGGTTTGTGCATAAAGGGTTCTATGCGGAACAAAAAACTGAGGAATCAGTAAATGTTATAGAACATTCAGGAGATCAGGGCGGATTCAAATCTCATCTGATCATGATCCCGGAAAAGAATATTTCCATAATATGGCTCACCAACAATAATAAATTTATTACAGGACCTGTCCGCAGAATATTATTACAATTAAAATATATTGACTAAGAATCTTTTAATTATACCATGAGGCTGCCCCGGTTTCCGGGGCAGCCTCATGGTATAATGCTATAAACTATTGAGCCGGAACACTGTTAAAATTAAGTGCTACTCTCAAATTCATGTCAGAGGTAGTCTGATTTCTCAATTCATAAACGGTTCTTACCGTAAGACCGCTACTTTTTACCACATTATCCAGATATCCTGTATCGTTAAGATCTAAATTCACACTTGATGATGTAGTGGAAATATCTGTACGTGATGCCACTAACTTTTCTCCTGTTCCGCTTGAGGAAATATACACTTTAATTGATTTCAGGGCACTCAGATTTCCGCCTGAAGGAGATACTACAGAAACTTTTGCATCCGAAATCCTTACATCTTTGATCTGTGCATTATTATTTCCTCCAAACCACGTCTGTACATTGGTGGCGGTTGCTGTGGATGAAACTTCCTGATTGGCGGGAACTCCTGTGGAAATTAAAATATTAGCGGTGTAGGGAAAAGTATTCTGAACCAGAGACTGCACCGTACCACAACTTACTAATGCTGCGGAAGCTATTACTGCGGTTAAAACTATATTTTTCATAATAGTAATTCTTTTTAAGATACCTTACAGAAATTGTACCAATTATTCCACACTTACTGAAAAACCTCCTTTCGTACTTCCGGATGCCATATTACTTTTTCCTATGATGAGCCAGACTTCTCCTGTTGTGGGAATTTCGTAAGAAATTTCTCTTCCAAACGGGCCATCATATTCGCCATTCGGAAGTTTTATCTGATTGAAACGGATGTTAAAATCTTTTTCATGAGTGGAAATTTTTGCTTTGAGAGTTGGCTGATCATAGTTGGTAATTTTCAATACCAGCTCCTGATTATCCTTGGTAAATTCTTCTCCCAAAGTAAAGGGAAGCTGTGAAGCATCCGCCGTTCTTATGATCTGCCCTTCCCTTTCCGTTCTCATAACTCCCTCCCTTAACACTTTTTTTGTTTCGGGAGCATTATTAATGATCGAATCTTTTTTCTTCCATGCAGCCGAATCCGCCTGCGCGTGCGGATCAGGTTGTTCTGTTACCATTATTGAATCGTTATTAGCCGTTTCTGAAACATGTGTCTCTTTTTTACAGGAAATAATGATTAAGGGGATTAACAATAACACTTTTTTCATATTAACTAATTTTAGTCATTCTATGCCAAAATTGTTCCATTAGCCGGGAATTCGCTACGAGTTATTAATCGGTACTGTGATTTGATTCCCTTTTTTGATGCCCCTAACCATGAAATACATAAAATTAAGCATGACACCCATTAATAGGGTTACTCCCCATGTTTTTGTATACTCCATAGGATAAATGAATCTCACGATGATGTCATTGAAAAGCCCGAAAGGATTATTCAAAATATCCCAGCTGTTCCATCGCAGGAATCTTCCGAGGTATACCCCGAAACTGCTCAGGAATAAGAAAACAATAACAATAAAATTGATCACCGGTCTTCTCAGATAGGCGGAAAGAAATTTTTCAATATCACTCAGGCTCATAAAACCGCAGATCAGTCCGGTCCATGCATAGGAAAGAATCACTACGAGATCATACCAGATCGGAATATTGTTTCTGACTTTCAGGTGAAAGAGATCCGTTAAGATGTATGGTGAATTAGGAAAGAACAAAATCCAGATCATCATCATGATCATCAGTGAGATTTTACTTTTTATATGAAAGATCAGGGCGAAGGATGTAATGATCAAAGGGATCCAGGCCAGGAATAAATTCCAGTTCAGGAAGAAAAACACTTTTGTTTCACTTATATAATATCTGAATATGGAAAGGCTAAAGCAAAATATGGTCATCAGCAGGAGAAGCAGACTTATTTCCAGCCTTTGATGCTTTATCAGTTTCTGTATCATTGTTAAACTTACTTATTTAATGGTTTCGTAATAACCTATTTGAGAAAGGAAGCTTTCATTTTGCTTTATTTTTACTTCCTTCATGAGTTCATTTTTCAGATTCACATCATGCTTTTCCTCAGCGTACTTTAAAAGCCATTTTTCATTAAAGTTGATTTCTCTTTTGTGATAATCAAGTACAAAATCTTTACGCTTCATATTCTGGGAAGTAATGATTCCGCCCCAATTGAAATAACTGCAAATCAGAATAGTCCCATACACATACCAGGTCATATTATTAAAGAGATAAGCATTTGTTTTTTGATATTGAATTTTAATGAAAGTAAAGATTAATCCTATTAATGATAAAAGCAGGAAAGCGTATACACCTAATCTCTTATAGGTAAATCCGTAATTGATAATATATTCTGAATTTTTCACGGCTGCAGAAAGAATGAGAACGACATTCAGGAAAATCCAGATTTTTGCCAATATCTTCATGAATCCGGCTTTAGGATCAAAATTGAAGCCTGATTTGAAGTAGAACATGATGACCATAATGGCCATAGCAATAGACATGATGACGGCAATCACTCTTTCATGGGTTTCATCTGAAAGCTGAGCCGGGCTTTTTGTAACTTCATAGAATTGTTCGTAATTGTAGGTAATGATGAAGAAAATCAGCAAAACATTCAGAACGAAGAAGGAAATAATTCCGCTCATTCTCTCGGATTCAAGCTCAAGAAAGGAATAAGTGGGCTTTTGAATTTTAGCTTTATCACCAAAATTGTTATTCAGGATGGGGTTTTGCTTATAAATAATTTTCTCCACCATATAGTTCCAGAAATTAAAGGCTATAAAAAATCCTAAAACCGTAATGCAGATCAATTGCCAGATGTTGATATCCAATTCAATATTTTCAAAAAAATGAGCAAAGTGGCTGCTTCCCACAGTGTAGATTGCAAAGAAAACTGCCAGCAGAAATAATGGAATAAGTATGAAAGCCAATATTTTCTGCCACAAACCGGATACATTCCTTTTGGGTAGCCAGTCGTCAAAACTGAAAAACCTACAGATAAAGGTAAAACTGTTGACAATAAAAACAGGGATAAGAAGGAGAATTTTCATTCTCCTGTTTCTGGATCTGTAAGACAGTAATAAAAGTGAACTTACCACCGCCAGAAATGAAGGAAAATCTGCATACCAGGCAAAAGCAGCACTTGAAAGAATACTCGTCGCAACAAGAAAGAGAAAGGTTTTGGTGCGGTTTTTTTCCTGAGTTCTGAACAGAGTAAGCAGTGCATAGGCGATTCCTAAAATTCCAAGGTTTAAACCTATATTTTCATCGTAAAACAAAACAATGAATAAAGCGGTTGTAAGAAATATATAATGATGTGTTTTCATAATTTGCTTTTTAGAAGTGAATTACCGTATTTTTCTGAAAGATAAAATCTTTCACGTGATCAAAGTTTTGCCAGAGCAATCCTTCGAAATCCCAATCGTAAAACGGCCTCATCTTCTGCCCTTTTTTGTATGCCTGTATGTATATACCGATATATTCCGGTAAGATGAGAGTTCCCAAGCCTATAGCCGCCAAAAGATGGGCATTCATTTTACCGTTTCCGAGGAGCAGATACTGCATGGCTATTTCATCTTCGAAATTGGTTCCACAACCTGTAATTAAATGGTGGACATCATGATTTTCCATTTTCGGGATCATGGTAAAACCATGTTTTTTATAGAACTCTCCCAGCTTTCTCCCGAGAGAGTCAGCCTCAAATTCAAGCAGTTGTTTTTCATTAAATTGCCATTGTCTTTTTTTCTTTTTAAAATATTTTCTGTAGAGCTTCTGGGTATGATCATATACAAAGAGCAGGAAGCGGACACGTTGTTTTTTCATATTATTTTTTAGTTTATAATAAATCTTTTATCATTATCGAATTATATTAATTCCGATGAATGCATATAAAACGGCAATAGGAATATTCACAAGCATCAGACATACTCCTCTGACGCAGGAATCTAAATGGGAGGTATTAAAGGCTCCGTATAGCAATAATCCTAGTGCAACAATTAAATTGATCACCGTACCGAACGTAAGAAGGAAAATGCCTCCTCCGGCGAAGCCATCCCATTTCGTCAGCATATATCCAAAAAGACAAATGTTTCCTAAGATCAACGAGGCCCAGAAAAAAAATTTCCCTACACTTTCCGCTTCTGAATTTTCCATTTTTTATTAAATAGTATTATCAAAAGAAATCCATATATCCCTCCTCTATTAACTTCCGGCAAAAGGAGTCCCGAAAATTCCTACCGCCAGTTCCATCCAAATTAAAATCAGCACTACCAGAATAATCCCACAAATAATTAATTTGTAAGAAAAACTTTTATTTGAGTTCACCACAAGATTAATGATGAATGCTGTTCCGAAAAGTAAAATTCCGGCAATGATGAAATCAAATAGTGACCAGTCAAATCCTTCTATAAAAAGATTTCCGAAAAAAGCGGCTGCCAAAAGCAAGGCAGGAACTGCGAAAATTAAAATGTTTGTTTGTTTAAGTGTTTTCATTTTTTCTAATATTTAATTATAAAGTACTTTGAATTACAAAGTTTATTTTCAAAAAAAATTTCTTTATTTTCCTAATAATTTTTCCAGTGCATTTAAATGTTCTGAAAAAGCTTCTCTTCCACTTTGCGTGACTCTGTATGAGGTTTTTGGTTTTTTCCCTACAAACTCTTTTTTCACTTCTATATAAGCCGCTTTTTCCAACGCATTGCTGTGACTTGCCAAATTACCATCCGTAATTTCCAGTAATGCTTTCATTTCTGAGAAATCAACCCAATCGTTTACCATAAGAACAGACATAATGCCCAATCTTACACGACTTTCAAATTCTTTGTTGAGTTGATTTATTTTGATCATAATATAGGTAACAGAATTCTTGAAATTAATTTCAAATCTGCAAATTTAAATTATTTGTATTTCTTATGCATGATTAATCCGTAAACAATGTGCAGAACTCCGAAACCAAATGTCCAGGTAACTAATCCCCAACCTAAAAAGAAAAAGGAAATAAGTCCTAAAACAATCTGGCAATATCCTAAATATTTAATATCTGTCAGCGTATATCTTTCGGCACTCACCAAAGCCAGGCCATAAAAAATCAGTGTTGCAGGAGCAACCCACGCAAAAAGGTGATGATAGAGTAAACCGAGGCAAACAATCCCGCCGGTAATCAGAGGAACTGCGAAAGTAGCTAAAAGGCGTTTAGTGGTGGCATCCCATATTTTAAGCCCATTTCTTTTACTTTTATTGGCCGTGAAAATATAGCCGCATAAAACAGCAGTAATTAAAATCAAAGTTCCAACAATAACAAGTTCTTTTACTAATGCGGGACTATATATATTTCTCTCCCCATCAAAGTAATCAATTCCCTCCCTCTGAAAAACAAAATAGACATACACAGCTCCGATGATTGCAGCAAGACCTGCAAAAACTCCTGACAAACCACTTAATGAAATAAATCTGGAAGAGCGTTCCATCATGGAACGGATATGAGACAGGTCTTCGTGATAGTTTTTTGTATCCATATAAAGAACTTTGAAATACAAAGTTAAAATTAAATTTCAAATCACAAAATTATTTTTTTAAATTTTTAATATTAATTTTCTACCCGTCATCAGGAATTCTTAATTTTAAGAAACTAATATGGAATAACATGAATAAAAACGTTTTGCGTTCGCTCATTTTCAGACATCTGGACGGCATTGTCGCAGCTCCCACCGTAGCTTCTCTTATCAAAAAGGATATCATTTGCTACATCATGGATAAAAAGGAAATCAGACTGCAGCAGCTTGTTGAAACGTTCAAAGCTCATGACGGATATCTTAATGTGGCATTACGAACGTTATCTTCACAGGGCTTTTTAGATTACCATGTGAATAACGAAAAAGATGAAGTGATCCTTTCGGCTAATCATAATACTCAATATTTGCAAAAATATTCTCCTCTTTACCTTAAAGTGATTCCGTTTCAGAAAAAATCTGTTGATATGAAAAGTCAGATTAAAGAAGGTGGTTTTATTGATGACTTTGCCCAACTCACAGATGCCATTAAAAATAATTTTGGAATTACATCAGCCGAAAATCCTGATGAGCGAAAAATCCAGGAGCAAATCCTGAAGCATATTGAAGGCTGTGTAATCGGGCCTATTATTGTATATCTCGGAATGACAGGTATGTTTCATAAGTATTTTATGGAAACTTCTTTTCAGGCGGCTGAGTTTCATAAAAATTCCGATAATTTTGAAATTATCCTGGACTTCCTTACTCACTTAGGCTGGTTTAAAAAAACAGGAGACAATTATAAATTTACGGAAACCGGCATCTACTTTGCCAAAAGAGCAACTTCTTATGGTGTTACGGTATCTTATCTACCTCTGCTTAATAAAATGGATGATCTGTTGTTCGGGGACGCTTCTAAAATAAGAGAGATCTCTGAAGGAGAAGACGAAATCCACGTAGACAGAACAATGAATGTTTGGGGAAGTGGCGGCGCCCACTCTAATTATTTTAAAGTTGCCAATGATTTCATTATTAACATTTTCAACCAGCCTATTCATCTCCAGCCGAAAGGGGTCCTGGATATGGGTTGCGGAAATGGCGCATTCATCCAACATATATTTGAAACCATAGAAAGGTATACACTTCGTGGAAAAATGCTTGAAGAATATCCTTTATTTCTGGTTGGGGCAGATTATAATCATGCCGCACTGAAAGCAACCAGAGCCAACCTTATCAACAATGATATCTGGGCGAAGGTAATATGGGGAGATATCGGGAATCCTCAACAATTGGCAAAAGATTTACAAGAGAATTATGAGATCGGGCTTTCTGACCTCTTGAATATCCGAACCTTTCTGGATCATAACAGGGTTTGGAAAACTCCGGACAATAAGAAGCCTGAAAGAATCAGCCAATCAACAGGGGCATTTGCTTTCAGGGGAAAAAGACTATCCAATAACCTGGTAGAAGAAAGTTTAAAAGAACATCTGGAACTTTGGTTGCCTTATATTCGGAAGAACGGACTTTTAATTATTGAATTGCATTCTTTAGATCCCAAATTAACAAGTGAAAACATCGGAAAAACTGCTGCAACAGCATATGAAGCGACCCATGGTTATTCAGATCAATATATTCTTGAAATTGATGTTTTCAGAAAAGTATGCTCGGAAGTAGGATTGAATATTGATAAAGAATTTTCCAGAAAGTTCCCGGATTCTGAACTGGCTACAGTTTCTATTAATTTGCTAAAAGCATAAAAACCTTGCCTGAAATAGGCAAGGTTTTAAAAAAAATATTAAAATTTGAATAAGAATTACAATGGATTCTGTACAATAAGCGGATTGGCATTGATCTCTGCTCTAGGGATCAAGAATTCCCATCTGTTATCTGTATTAGCAACAGTCATTACATTGTTTACTACTACTGCAGAATGATTGGCTCCGGTTCTGTCTAATCCCTGATTCAATCTCTTAAGATCTAAGAACCTGAATCCTTCACCCCAAAGCTCTATTCTTCTGCTGTTCAAAATTTCTGTAATATAAGCAGCTCCCGTTGTAGTAGCTCCGGTATAGGCAGGGTTTCTGTTGATAGAAAAAGCGTTAAATACAACCTTAGATCCTGCTTCATCACCTAATCTTGCTTTAGCTTCAGCTTCGATAAGATACATTTCCGCAGCTCTCATATAAGGCACATCCATTCTACTGTCTGAAGCACTTACAGATAAGAACTTCTGACTTGTATACGGGAATTTTGAATAAGTTGCAGGTAAAGAAACAGCTGGTATTGCCGGACTTGGCGGAGCTGCTGCTGCTCCTGCATGATTTCCTGTAGGGTCTACAAGTTTCTTTCTGATGTCTGTATTTGGAAACAATGCGTAAAGCTTACTGTTCATTGCTTTAGGATTCTGTCTGATGTTGGTAGAGTTATAGTTTCTTGACATATAAGCTCCAAAATTTCCAAAATAGTCAGTCTGATCTGCAATAATGGTAGCACCCCATATCCATTCTCCATTACCTTCCAGATTATTAAATCCGGCAACATAGGTTGCGTTGTCCATCAAAGTAAATCCTGCTCTAGCCTGTTGAGCAGAAGTTGCAGCTAAAGCATAGTTACCTTGTGTAAGGGCAACTCTCGCTCTTAAACCTAGTACTACTTTATCATTAAAATGAGATTTTGTAGATCTTGAGCTGCTCAGTCTTGATAATGCTTCTGCAATATCGCTGTTGATTTGAGCATAAACTTCTTCTACTGTATTTCTTGCCAACGGAACTTCATTCGCTTCCAATCTGATAGGAACTCCAAGCTGACTGTTGGTTGTGTTTGGAACGTATCTTTTTCCATAGATCTGAACCAGCATATAATAACTGAATGCTCTGAAAGCATAAGCTTCAGCAATTGCTTGTTTTACAGTTGCAACTTCTGCCGCGTTTGTAGTAGGTACTGTAGGTCCATTAGCAATAATAAGATTAGCATTTCTGATCAACGCATAGTAAAACTGGAAAGGATAGAAATCATTAGCCCCGTTCTCATTGATTTGATCCAGCCATCTTACTGTTGAAACATACCAGCCGTTACCTGTAGAAGGAAAAACCAAGTCTTCTCCAAGGGCATCCATCATAATCATGATTCCTCCCTGTCCGTTTTGTCCCTGGCTGCTGTTTTGTCTGTAATACATATCTCTGTGCATACCGTTTACGATAGCCATTAAATTGGATGCACTGGAATAAGCTGATTCTTCAGATACTGCAGTGGTAGGATCTGCATCCAGATAATCGCTGCTACAAGATAAACTTAAAGAAAGCATTAATAATGCAGAGGATAATATTGCAATTCTTTTATATTGTCTTTTTATTATATTTTTCATAATATTTAATTTTAGAATGATAAACTAAATCCTATTGTAACAATTCTTGCAGGTGTATATCTGTTTGAAGTTGTTCCATTAAACGTTTGTGCAGGCTCTAGTCCTTTTCTTGCCGTTTTACTCCAGATATTTTCCCCTGATAATAATAGTCTTAATGATGTCAAACCATATTGTGAAATACTTTCCGGAGTGAAGCTATATCCTAAAGTAGCTTGTCTGAAGGTGATAAAGTCTGATTTTACCAACCATCTGCTAGATGCAGCATTTGAATTTGTATAGGTAGAAGAGTTCAGTGCCGGCACATCTGTTATTTGCCCCGGTGTGGTCCATCTATTCAAAATATCAGTACTTAAAGCACCTCCTTGAGTATAACTTGACATTAATGTTTGGTAATTAGAGTCGTACGTCATTCCACCCAACTGATAGGTAAACATCGTTGATAAAGACCATTGCTTATAGGAAATTGATGTTCCGAAGCTACCGAATAGGTCAGGAATAGCTGTTCCTGAATAATCATATTTAGCTTTGTTAAAGTTAGTCGTTACCTGAGTTCCGTTCACTGTTCTGATATCCGAAGCTGTAGTACCGGCATAAGCATCAGCTACTAAGAATAATGGTGAGCCGTCTGCAGGATCAACCCCGTACCATTGTCTCAACCAATAATCATATACAGAATGTCCTACTGAAACTTTTTTAGTCCCATTGATGATCTCTGTAATTCCTTGTGATAATTCTGTAACTTCATTCTTAAGAGTTGATGCATTGGCATTGATATTCCATGTAAAGTTATCATTTTTAATAACATCTGCACTGATCGCAAATTCAAAACCTCTGTTATACATTGTTCCAACATTCTTACTGATACTGTTACCCGGCACACCACCTGATACCGGAAGTGGAACAGGGAAAATAAGATCATCTGTAATTCTGTTATAATAATCTACAGAACCTGTAATTCTATTATTCAAGAAACCAAAATCCAAACCTAAGTCAGTTTGCTTATTAGATTCCCAAGTGATGGAAGGATCAGCTAGGAAACCAAATAAAATTCCTGGCTCCTGTGCATTGTTGTACCCTAAACTATAAGTACTCTTATACATATAGTAACTATTGGTTCCGTCATTTCCAACTTCTCCATAAGAACCTCTTAACTTTAGTTCGCTCACAACTTTCGAATCACTTAAAAAGTCTTCCGCTTTAATTCTCCATCCGGCTCCTACTGACCAGAATGAATCCCATCTTACATCTTTTGCAAATCTTGAAGAAGCATCCCATCTGATAGATCCTGACAACAAATACTTGGATTGATAATCATAGTTCAACCTTGAAAAAACACTCTCTTTTTTATAGTTGTCTGTTTGCGAAGTTACCGTAGTAGGAGTAACAAAATTGATCAATTCATCATTGTCATCCACTGTTTGTCCCTGCTTATAAGCATTGAAGTACTCATAGATATATTTATAGTTTTCATGACCTAGCAAGAACTCAAAGTTATGCACTCCAAATTTACGCTTATAGTTTAATAATTGGTTCCAGGTAAGCGTTTGCTCTGTAAATGTAGTTTTTTCAGCAGCACCTGCAGGAGCTGCATCTCCGATAACTTTATTTACATATCTGCTTCTTCTATTATTTCGGATATCATATCCCACGTTGGTAGATAACGTCAAATAAGGATCCACCTTAAATTCTGCGTAAGCTCTTGAAATAATATAGTAATTTTTAGAAATATCTTTATTTAAAAGAGTTTCCTGAATAACGTTTCTACCTGCCGCTGCATCTGCTCCTCTTGCATTTCCTGCATCGTAAACAATGTTTCCTGCAGCATCATACAATGTCGCAAATGTGTTAGGATCGTGTGCATACGGGCTATAAATAGGCCCCATTGTTCTGGTCCAGCTGTATGGATTAATATAGGCACTATTATTATCGGCTCCATCAATAGAGTTATTACCATTAGACGAAACCCCACTGATACTTGTTCCTAATTTAAGCCAACTTTTGATTTGGGAATCCACTTTCAATCTCGCCGTGAATCTTTCGAAATCAGATTTCATCAGGTAACCGGTCTCGTTGGTATAACTTACTGAGGAAAAATAAGTAGTTTTGTTGGTTCCTCCACTATAGTTTAGTTCATAATTTTGTCTGAAACCTGTTTTCATCAATGGTCCTTGCCAATCAAGATCTGTATATTTCAATTGAGCATTCGGATTTAAAACTCCATCAACTACCAATTGATTATCAGCTACATTAAAAACATTTGTCTTTAACACTCCTGAAATCAAATTGTTCGTTGCAAAAGTATTAGCGGCAGCAACACCTGCAGCCGGATTTGTAGTCAATCTTCCATTTCTCATAGCTTCCCAGATTAATGGATAATATTGATACACATCTACTCTGTCATATTCCGGAATAGATCTTCCCACATATCCTGTACTCATATTAAAGTTCAGAACATCTGTTCCCTTTCTACCGGTTTTAGTTGTAATTAAAACTACTCCATTCGCTGCAGCTGAACCGTATAGTGATGTAGATGCCGCATCCTTCAAAATGTTAAAAGAGGCAATATCATTCGGGTTAATTGCAGATAGAGATCCGGTATAAATAACACCATCTACTACATATAAAGGAGATGTAGAGATTCCATATGACCCTATCCCCCTTATCTGAATGCTCGGCGCACTACCTGGTTGTCCTGTTCCTGTAGAAACTTTTACCCCCGGACTGGCTCCGTCTATCGCCTGCCCAATATTGGAAATAGGACGATCTGCAAATTGCTTGGCTTTAATTTCCGTGTTGGAACCCACCAATGTTTCTTTTTTCTGAGAACCATAAGCCACAATTACAACCTCTTCAATCTGCTTTTCAGTGGTTGTAGTATCCTTGCCAGTTCTCTGTGCTTCAACTAATTGCCCGCCTGCAAAAAACAGAACAGCAGTAGTTACTAACGACAATCTTAACTTCATATTAACAAATTTTAATATTAAAGGAACAAATGTGTTAATAAATATTAACATGTGCAAATGTTAGTTAAAAATTTAACATATCGATATATATATTATGCATTACATTGATTATAGTTAACAAAATGAATAATATATTAATAGTTCAATATGAATGAAACAAAACAAGTAAAAAATATAAAACCATTGAAAATTTTCAATGGTTTTATTCAATATATTGTGAATAGACTATTTTACCCTCAATCTTTCTTTTATGGCTTCAATATTTTTCTTTGCAGAATCTTCAAGGATCAAACTGGCACTCATATGAATTCTTGCAGGCATCAATTCATTGAAATGGTCTGTACCTTCCCAGGATACTTTTTTTATTAATGCCAATGCATCACTGCTTCTTGATGCCAGGGTTTGTAAGAATTTTTCCAGCCGGGCATCCATTTCCTCAATATTTTCAGAAACTGAGTGGTATACATTATGTTGCTCTGCCCACTCAGCGGATCTGAAATCCGCATCAATAGCCATAGCCGAGAACTGGGACTTACCTATTTTTCTTTCTACATAGGGACCGATGACAAATGGTCCGATTCCCAAATTAATTTCCGTTAAAGCCAGCGCTGAGTCCTTAGTAGCGAAACAATAATCCGCTCCGCAGGCAATACCTACACCCCCTCCGGTTGTTTTTCCCTGAACTCTTACAACTACGATCTTACCGCAGTTTCTCATCGCATTCAAAACTTTGGCAAAACCACCGAAAAATTGGGTTGACGCTTCTAGTTCTTCAATAGCCAAAAGCTCATCAAAGCTGGCCCCTGCACAAAATGCTTTTTCACCCTCACTTTTGATCAGGACTGCCTTAACTTCCTCTTTAGCGCCTTCTTCCAAAATGGTTTGAGCCAGCTTTTCTAAAATTGCCCCTGGAAGAGAATTGCTTTTGGGTGTTCCAAAAGTAATTTCCGAAATATTGTTCTTGAGTTCCGATACTACAAATTCGTTCATTTTTAGATTATTTGAATAGTTACAAAAATACTAAATACACGTTGTTTTAAGAAAATTAAATGGACAAATTACTTATTTACACCATTAATTTCTGATTCCGTATAAATACTAAAAATAAAATTTGGTCATTTTTACGCTACCCTCATTTTTTATCTGACGCTACATTTGTAATGTTCATTTTAATACGAAGCTTCGACCATGTGAACAAGGGAAAATCCGAAAGCCCTAAAAAGTGTAGGAACATTTAACTTAAAAAAAATCAACACCATGTCTTATCCAGTAGTAAAAATCACCAATTCGACCAATTACATTGCAAGCGGTAAAGTATCTTATATGAGCATTTTTTGTTCAGATGATAATTATTCGGTAACTCCCAATACAACCTGGCAAGCCGGCAGCAGAGGGGTATGTTTACTTACGGAAATCACTGCGATTATGAAAACTCCTAACGGAGATATTGTAGCAACCCCTTACACCTCATCGGGAACATCTTATAGTAATTTTGCCATCCTTCAGACAGGGCCGAATTCTTTTGCCGTTACCAGAGTGGTCAATTTAAGCGAGGATCAGGTTCCTGAAGATTATGTAGAACCTACTGTACAGCAGAAATAAGTACAGAAAATCTATATCACCATTAGATTTCAATACTATAAAATAAAACCTTCAGATCACTGAAGGTTTTTATGCTTTTTATTTGAGATGAGCATCATTACGTAGAAATACGGAATGCCAAATTTGGTATTTTCTACTCTAGTCCGGCTTTCACAGATGTTGTTACTTTGGTTTATCAAACAGACCTGTAAAATAGGGTTGAATGGCGGAATCCGAAAAGCCAACAGAGTAGGAGCTTATCACTGAAAAATTATTATCATGGACGAATTTATGGGAATTGTAAAATTATTTGCAGGAAACTTTGCCCCTAGAGGATGGCTATTTTGCAATGGAGCTTTATTAAGCATCTCTCAAAACTCAGCATTGTTTTCTTTATTGGGAACAACCTATGGTGGTGACGGAATTAATACATTCGCACTTCCAAATCTAACCGGACGCATGGCTATAGGATCAGGAACACAAAGTGGTAAATCTTATCCTTTGGGTATTTCAGGCGGAAGTGAACAGACCACTCTTCTTGCTCAAAATATACCAAGTCTTGGAGGTGGATTCCAACTGAAAGTGGCTAATAAAAATGCTACTACTGCCACTCCGTCTGCTACCACTTCGATTGGTATTACCGGAACACAGAACGGTAGAGATTTTACGGCTGTACCCAGCTTCGTAGACAACGCCAATCCAGATACAACAATCAACGCCTTATCAGTTTCTTATACAGGACAAGGCTTACCGATCAATAATATGCCTCCGTATTTGGGATTGAATTATATCATTTGTGTTGAGGGGATTTATCCGTCTCGATCTTAATATTAGAACACCTAAACTCAAAATCATGAAAAGAACTATTTTTTTAACTATCTGTAGTCTTCTCATCTCTCTCCTTTCTTTTGGGCAGACCAGTACAGAATTGTTTGAAACAGAATCACACAACAGTTCAAGCTTTACAGACAACGGAGTGATTTTCAATATTAACTCGCAGGTAAGCACTTTCGATATACAAGCGAATTACCCTGGAACAGGATGGAGTGGAACGGCTAATGATAACAGGTATATTGATAACTCAAATTCTGCTTCAAGCGGAGCCTCATTTAGCATAAAAACCACATCTAATTTATTCAAAGTCAACAGATTCTGGGTATTCCTTTCCAACATCACATTAGACCAGACAGTTCCCGGGACATTGACGGTTACAGGAAAACTTAGCGGCGTGACCAAATTCACACAAATCAAGACGACCGGTTTTGCTACTTCATTAGGAACCACCAACGGTTATACGCTGATAGATTTAACCAATCTGAATGGGCAGAATTACAGCAACATCGTTATTGATGAGCTTCAGATCACCGCAGGCGGAAACTATACTTATCTAGGATTTGATGCCTTTGTATGGGTAAAAGATTCCAACATTGTTTTGGCTACGAATGAGGTAAAATCTCAAAAGAACAAACTTGGCATTTATCCAAATCCTACCTCTGGTTCTTTCATTATTAAAGCAGACGAAGGCAGCAAGGCCGAAATATATGACCAAACAGGTAAAATAATAAGAACATTGGATCTGAGACAAGGGGAAAACAGAGAGGATATTTCCGAACTTCCTACGGGAACTTATCTGATCAAAGCCTCTTCGGGATCTTACAAAATTCTTAAACAATAAGTTCCGATTTCAGAATATAGATTGTACCGATTCTATAACATAAATGATAAAACCACCTATGATGAAAGGTGGTTTTATTTTTTCAAGGCTAAAATATATTTATCAATATACAATTGCTTTTCTTTTGATTTATATTGCTGAATATACCTGGGATGTTCTAAAATCGTCATTTTTTCAAACATTCTTTCTTTTTGGTTCAATTTAGAAATGAAATCGGCATTCTTCTTTCCCAGGATAAATACTTCAGAAGTATCAAGACCTAGGCCGATGTGTTTTTTTAAAGAATCGATCATAAAATCTTTTACGTCTTCAAACAATCTTTTATCATCATAATAATTGGCATTCAGCCAGCCATTTTTCGATTTTCTTACGATAGCCAGCGGAAAAGGAGAATTGATATAACAATCTCTGTAAAATTGCTCTACACCACCATATTCTTCAATCATGTCATAGACAAAAACGGAAGAGACTTCATGGGTGTAAGCAGATTTCATTGCAATACCGCAAGCACTTTCGAGCCGTTTGGTATCCGTGAAAGGGACTCCTGTAACTCCGGCTCCATGACGGCTTGGATTGATTCCAACAATAAACTTTCTTTGACGCGAATCATTATAGTATTTATGATAAAACTTCTGCATCACTACCATAGTTTGAGGATTATTAAGATATGGATTCAATACCTCAAAACCTTCCGGAAGCTTTCCGGAATATTTCAGATTTTGATTAAACTCAATAACTTTGTCTGCAAATGTTTTCATCAGGCTGGAATTAAAAAAACAATGTAGCAATTTATGAATAAACTGCTACATGGTTATTTTTGAATCTTATTGATTAAATCAATCCGAATTGTTCAAAATGATGCGTAAAATGTTTTTTATGCATCAGTTCCCACATTTCTTTATTCAGTTTTCCAAAAACAAAGTTCATATGTTCTGCCTGTGGATTTTCTCTGTAGTAAATTGAATATCTTTTTAAAGTATCCATGAAAGATAATTTTGCAGCTTCAAGATTTTTATGTCTTAATTCTAATAATTTCTCGTCTTCAGCTAAGAAAGGCGCAGGGAAATCTTTGGGCATTTTTCTATGATTATATAAAGAATCCTGCCATTTTTCCAAATGTTCTTCAGGGGTGTAGCACTTGTCAGCTTCCGGTTCTCCTAAGCTTACCAAAACCCCATGTTCCAAATGTTCAATCATCTGTTGCGGAGACATTTTACCCCATTTTGCTTCAGTATTTTCCGTTAATCCGTTAAGAATTTTTTCGATATTTTTTACTTTCAGATCAATAAATGGAGATTGTTTCGCCACCAACGTTAAAATTGTTGCTACGCACACCACTTCTTCTCTTTGATTCACGACCTCAACCAGCCATTTTACGACTCCGGAAGGAATATTTCTTCCTTTTACCCCTCTGTTGATCTTTTCTTTTGCCGTTAAATAAACTGTGATGGTATCGCCTGCATAAACAGGCTTAAAGAATGAACAGTTTTCAAGTCCGTAATTCGCAATAACAGGTCCTTTTTTGCCGGAAACAAATAATCCTGCCGCTGCTGAAAGGATGAAATATCCATGTGCAACTGTTTTATCAAAAATAGTTCCTGTTAAGCTTGTTGCATCCGTATGAGCATAGAAATGATCCCAAGAAACATTGGAGAAATTCACAATGTCTGCATCCGTAACCGTTCTTCCCGCTGTTTCCAAAGAGTCTCCCACTTCCACTTCTTCAAAATACTTTTGGAAAGGATGTTTATCCGAGAATTTTTTCTCTGCTCCCTGTTGATATATTTTAGTGATCGCCGTTAAAATATCCGGTGACCCCTGAATGGCTGTTTTCTGTAAGAAGAAATGAAGACCGTTCAAACCGCCCATTTCTTCGCCTCCTCCGGCTCTACCCGGGCCTCCGTGCATTAAGGTAGGAAGCGGAGAACCATGACCTGTGCTTTCTTTGGCGTTATCTCTGTTCAATACAAAAACTCTTCCGTGTTGAGAAGCCATTTTCCATGAAGTTTCTGCTACAAATTCATTATCATAAGAAAGGATAGAGCCTACCAGACTTCCTTTTCCTCTTTTTGCCAGCGCTGCCGCTTCTTCTGCATCTTTATAAGGCATTAAGGTAGAAACAGGACCAAAAGCTTCTACGTCATGAGAGATATTTTTCTCGAAAGGTTTGTCATTCAGGAATAACTTAGGACTCATAAATGCTCCTTTTTCATAATCGGCATCTACCAATTCGTGTTTTCCGTCATAAACAAGTTCTGTTTCTGCTTTCAGAATACCTATTTTTCTAAGAACCTCATCATATTGCTGTTTTCCGACAAGAGATCCCATTCTGGTTTCCCTGCTTAATGGATTTCCTATTTTAGTTTGATCTAAAGCTTTAGATAAAGCATTCTGAACATCTCCGATCAAATGTTCCGGAACGATAATTCTTCTGATTGCCGTACATTTCTGACCAGCCTTAGTGGTCATTTCATTACGGACTTCTTTAATAAACAGATCAAATTCCGGAGTTCCCGGCTTGGCATCCAATCCAAGAATAGAACAGTTCAATGAATCTGCTTCCATGTTGAAACGTACTGCATTTCCTGCAATCGAAGGTAAAGATTTTAATTTTCTGCCTGTAGTAGCTGAGCCTGTGAATAATACCGAGTCTCCATCCTGAACATAATCCAGGATATTACCAGGCTCACCGCAAACCAATTGAAGTGCTCCTTCGGGAAGAAGTCCGCTTTCAATCATGTCCTGGAAAACCGCATTGGTCAAATAAGAACCATACGGAGATGGCTTTACAATAGAAGGAACACCAGCCAATAATGAAGTGGATAATTTTTCCAACATTCCCCAAACCGGAAAATTATAGGCATTGATCTGGATTGAAACTCCTTCACTTGGAGTTAGAATATGAGTTCCCAAATGGGTTCCGTTCGCAGAGATCTTCTGTGTATCTCCATCTACCCAGAACGGGGTATTCGGAAGCATTCTTTTAGCTAACCCGGAATAGGTGAAGAAAGTTCCGAAACCTCCTTCAATATCTACCCAAGAATCAACGTGAGTAGCTCCGGTTTTATATGATAATTCGTAATATCTTTTCTTTCTTTCCAGAAGATAAAGTGCTACTTTTTTCAGCATTTCTCCACGATCATAGAATGTCATGGAAGATAGGTTTTTATATCCCACTGTCCTTCCGAAATCAAGAGCCTGCTCAAAATTCAATCCTTCCGTATCCGAAACAGCAACCTGCTCTCCATTAACGGCATTGTACAAAGGAATTCCGTTTCCGGTTCCTTCTATCCATTGTCCGCAGATATAATTTTTTAATTTTTCCATATAGTTATTTACTTTTTATTTGACTAATTTCATCTTTTTAACAAATCCTCTAATCATCAGATAAAGTAAGAAAAAGGCAAACCAACAATC
Source organism: Chryseobacterium barbadense (assembly GCF_042849955.1). Lineage (NCBI taxonomy): Bacteria > Pseudomonadati > Bacteroidota > Flavobacteriia > Flavobacteriales > Weeksellaceae > Chryseobacterium > Chryseobacterium barbadense. The sequence continues at coordinate 9,963 of NZ_BAAFHL010000016.1, read as the reverse complement.
CAAAATAAAAACAAAATCAAGAAATAATGTGTAGAAATTATTTCTTCGTTCAAAACGTCGGATCATTTCATTTGATTCTCCATGTTCCAATGTATCGGAAACACCAATTGATTCTTCTGCAAAATAGAAACATAAAAAATTGATTCCCATTACTACAATCAAAATCAACACCCAGTATTTCTTCAGAAAATTTATCATTTCTTATTTTGGAGTTGCAACACTTCTTCCAAAGTATAATTTTTAAAATATAAAATCTTTTCCTAAAAGGCCTTGGGCATAATCTTCCACTGTTTGTCCGATATCAGCTTCATCTCTTAGTGTATTTACTTTACATCATCCCAAATGCTGTAATCAACAATTTTGGTGGGTGTCTGGTGAACATATTCTGAAAAAGGTTCGCAAGGTAAAATAGCGTCTTTTCCTTCTCTTGCCAATTCCTGATATAATTTTGTTCCTTCTGTTTTCCAGCGAATCATTTCATCTGAAACATCACGGATGATTTTGGCGGGACTTCCAACAATCAGTTTTCTCGGTTCACTTCTGAAATTAGCCGGAACAAAAGCCAATGCACCTATAATACATTCATCTCCGATAACCGCTTTATCCATCACTACCGAATTCATCCCAACCAAACAATTTTTTCCGATATGCCCGGAATGAATGATTGCTCCATGTCCAATATGGGCAGATTCTTCCAGAATGGTTTCAATATTCGGGAATACATGCAGGGTGCAGTTTTCCTGAACATTGGCTCCGTCTTTCACCAAAATTTTACCCCAGTCGCCACGGATCACCGCGTTCGGACCTACATAGACTTCTTCACCTATTTCAACATTCCCGATAATCACCGCCTGCGGATGAATATATGCAGAAGGTTTGATAATGGGGCGAATTCCGTGATATGAGTAAATGTTCATGTCTTTCTGATGTGTTGATATGATAATTTGATGATGCGATAATGGATTGTTCATATCAACACATCATCGCATCATCAAATCAATTAAACTTTTTCGATTACCATCGCATACCCTTGTCCTACACCGATACAAAGGGTACACAATGCATATTTTTTATCTTGTTTTTGAAGTTCCAAAGCGGCTGAACCTACAATTCTCGCTCCTGAAACTCCAAGAGGGTGACCTATTGCAATCGCTCCTCCATTCGGGTTTATTCTTGCATCATCATCTTTCAATCCTAAACTTCTTGTTACCGCCAAAGCTTGAGCAGCGAACGCTTCGTTCAATTCAATAATATCCATATCATCTAAAGAAAGATTTAATCTCTTTAATAACTTCTGGGTAGCTTCCACTGGTCCGATTCCCATGATTCTTGGTTCTACACCGGCTACGGAAGATCCTAAAATTTTAGCTTTTGGTTTTAATCCGTATTTTTTTACCGTTTCTTCACTTGCCAGAATAAGAGCTGCTGCTCCGTCATTCATTCCGGAAGCGTTTCCTGCGGTTACTGTTCCTTCTTTTCTGAAGGCAGGTCGAAGTTTTCCTAATCCTTCCATGGAAGAGGCAGGCTTTATAAACTCATCTTTATCGAAAATAATAGCTTCTCCTTTTTTCTGTGGAATTTCAACTTTTACGATTTCTTCCGCCAGTCTTCCGTTTTCCTGTGCTTTTGTCGCTTTCTGCTGAGACCAAAGAGCGAATTTATCCTGGTCTTCTCTGCTGATCTGGTGAATATCGGCTAAATTCTCAGCGGTTTCTCCCATTCCGTCTACACCATACATTTCTTTCATTTTCGGGTTGATAAAACGCCATCCGAAAGTCGTATCGAACATCTGGCTGTCTCTTCCGAAAGCCATGCTTGGTTTTGACATTACATAAGGAGAACGGGTCATATGCTCTACTCCACCTGCAATATAGATTTCCCCTTCACCTGCAGCAATGGATCTGAAAGCATTGGCAACAGCAGACATCCCGGAAGCACAAAGCCTGTTTACGGTCTCTCCTCCGATTTTATAGGGAAGTCCGGCCAATAAAAGCCCCATTCTCGCTACATTACGGTTGTCTTCCCCGGCTTGGTTCGCACATCCGAAAATAACGTCTTCTATTTCTTCTACAGGAACTTCAGGGTTTCTTGAAACAATTTCTTTCAGCACTATGGCTGCCAGATCATCGGCTCTGACTTCTGATAACCCTCCCTGTAATTTTGAAATAGGAGTTCTGATGTAATCTATGATGTATACGTTGTTCATAATTTTGATATGATAATTTGATCATGTGATAATATGGTGATTATTGTCAAATCAACCTATCAACACATCTCCATATTTATAATTCTGTTACTTTTTTTCCGATTTTGTAGACCGTTCCGACAAATTTGGCAATCAGATCTTCATTTTGATTGGTAATTCTGATGTCGTAAACTGCTGTTTTTCTTGTTTCATTAACCAAGATACTTTCCGCTCTGAAAACATCACCTTCTTTTCCGGCTTTGGTAAAGTTGATAATACAGTTCAATGCAACAGCGGCATCTCCGGAGTTGTTGGACGAAAATGCTAATGCGGAATCTGCAAAAGCAAACGTAACTCCTCCATGAACTGTTTTAAGCCCATTGATCATCTCTTTTTTAATGGGCATCTCTATCAAGCAATAGTTTTCTTTGACCTCAATCATTCTGATACTCATCCATTGGGAAAAATAGTCCTGATTGAGCATATAATCTGCAACTTGTCTCGGCGTCATTTAATATTTTTATTTAGAGATTTTTTTTTCTTTCGGTTCTGGTTGTTTAATTCATCAAGAAAATAATAAAGTACAAATATTCCCAAGAAATATAATGTATAAAGCCTTGTCTGGAAATTTTTAAAATCAGGCTGCTTTATCAACATAAACATGCCTGTCATAAAAACAGCGACTGCCAGGCATTTTATTATTCTCTTCTTGTCTATTTTCATTTACAGCTTTTTTAACAATGGACTTTGTCTGTATCTTTCTTCCTGATATTCTTCATAAAGATCCTGCAGGGTTTCGGAAATTTTTGAATATCCGATCTCTTTTCCCCAGCTTAATAATCCTTTCGGATAGTTCACTCCTTTCTGCATAGCCAATTCGATATCTTCATCATTGGCAACACCTAATCTTTTCGCTTCAATCGCTTCATTAATCAGCATTGAAATAATTCTTAAAAATATCTGTTGATATAAAGCATCATCTTTCCGGGCAACCGGTTTTTCTGCTCCTTCGTTATAGTCATAGAAACCTTTTCCGGTTTTTCTTCCATGAAGTTTAGCTTCAGACATACGCTGCTGTAATAAAGATGGTTTGTATTTCGGATCGTAGAAGTAGTCTTTGTAAACGGTAGTAGTTACAGCGAAATTCACATCCACCCCAATTAGGTCCATCAATTCGAAAGGTCCCATTTTGAAGTTTCCGAGCATTCTCATTGCTTCGTCTACTTGTTCAGGAGTTGCGATATTTTCCTCAACAATCCTTAATCCTTCTCCATAATAAGGACGGGCAATTCTGTTGACAATAAATCCGGGAATATCCTTAGCAATAACGGGCATTTTACCCCATTCTTTCATGAGGTTATATATTTTTTCCGCCAATGATTTTTCTGTTAATAAAGATGGAATAACCTCTACTAAAGGCATTAATGGTGCAGGATTGAAAAAATGTATTCCGATGAAACGCTCCGGTTTCTTAAGTTCCGCACCTAAAGAGGTAATAGAAATGGATGATGTATTGGAGCCAATAATGCAGTCTTCTGAAACATAGTTTTCGAGCTCAGTGAAAACTTTGGTTTTGATTTCTTTGTTTTCAATAATTGCTTCAATTACGAGATCTGAATGTTCTAAATCCTGCAGATTTTCAGCTTTACTGATGTTATTTCTGATCTCTGTGGCTTCTTCCCGGGAAATTTTAGTTTTTTCAACCAGTTTCTGAAGGGTTTTCTCTAAGCCTGAAAGTGCTTTATCAATTTGCAGAGCCTGTGCGTCGTAAACAACTACTTTACATCCTGCTGTTGCAGCGACCTGAGCAATTCCGATACCCATGGTTCCTGCTCCAATAATTCCTACATTCATTTCTTTATATGTACAATGTATTTATGTAAAAAGTATTCATGTAAATGAAAAACAAATTCCAGGTTTGAGTTTAATCAGCATCAGAATCATGAACATTTTACATGAATACTTTAATACGTTTTTTATCTTCCTTTATAATTAGGTTTTCTTTTTTGTAAAAAGGCATTTACACCTTCTATAAAATCTTCTGTTTCTGAAGCTTCCTGCTGCAAATCTGCTTCCAGTTCCAATTGTTGGCTCAATGTATTATCGTATGAATGAGCAAAGGCTTTTTTAGTCAGTTTGAAAGCAGCTGTAGGCATATTCGATAGTTTCTCCAGAATTTCCATGGATTTCGGCATGAATTCTTCTTCGCTGAAAACTTCTGCTACCAATCCATAAGATTTAGATTCTTCAGCAGATATTTTTTTTCCTGTGAATGCTAAATAAGTAGCCAATTGTCTTCCTAAAAGTTTCGGCAAGAAGTAAGTTCCTCCTGTATCCGGAATCAATCCAATATTTGAAAATGCCTGAGAGAAATAAGCTTTATCATTGGCTAAAACGAAATCGCAGATCAATGCTAACATCGCACCAGCTCCTACTGCAGGACCATTCACTAAAGCCACTACAGGCTTTTTAGAATGTGTAACTTCCGTTACTAACGGATTATAATAATCTTCTACAATTTTGCGAACGATATATTTATCATGATGTTCGTTACCCTGAACGAAAGCGTCATCCAGATTTTGTCCGGAACAGAATGCTCTTCCTTTTCCTGAAATTGCAATACATCTTACGGTTGAGTCTTCATTACAATCTTTGATAAAATCTTTTAGATCGGATAAAGACGGCTTGGTAAGCGCATTCATCGTTTCCGGTTGATTCAGGTAGGCGATTTTGAGTTTCCCGTCAAAATGCGTTTCAATATCAAGTTGTGTATACATATTGAATTGGTTGTTAATGTGTTAATATAAAATGATTATTTCTATAAAGTTAATCATTTTTAATGACATTTAAAATAGTCAAAAGGCTCCAGACAGTCTAAACACTGGTACGAAGCCTTACATAATGTAGACCCGAATCTGCTGATCTGTTTGGTGTGCATGGAACCACAACGAGGACATTTTTTAGGTTTTCCTATATGATGTTCGTCTGCTCCTTTTTCGGGAGGGGTAATTCCGTATACACGAAGTTTTTCTCTCGCTTCATCCGTTAACCAGTCTGTTGTCCAAATCGGAAACATCTTGGTTACCACTTTCGCTTCCCAACCGTTTTCCTTCATGATCTTTATGATGTCTTCTTCAATGGTAAACATAGCGGGACAGGCAGAATAAGTAGGCGTAATCGTCACCTCACAAGAATTCTCGCCGGTCACTTTTGCATCTCTTACAATACCTAATTCCACGATGTTGATTACCGGGATTTCCGGATCGGGAATTAATTCTAATATTTCTATGGGATCTTTCAATCTTTTTAAATCTACAATTTATAATGCATCATAAGATGCTTCAACAAGTTCAGCATGACAGTGCGGTTATTATACTGTTAGACGCATTGTTACATTTAGAATTTTACCAAGAACACCCCGGATAAGCTCTCTGCATATATTGCAATTCACAAAGGATATACCCAAAGTATTCCGTATGATATCCGGTTCTTGATTTTGGCTGCATGAAATGATCTTTCAGATAATCCAACCCAAAACTCTGGAAATCTTTTTCTGTAATAGCAATAAACTGCTGATATAATTCGTCAACATTAGGAGCGATGTTTAAAGCAATTAAGTCATTTTCTCCTTCTACTTTCGCGAATAAGCCTTTTGTATATTCCCAGATATTATCAATAGCTTTTACCAAACGTTCACGGCTTTCCTCTGTTCCCTGAGCGAAGATTTTCATCCAGGAAGAAGCATGGGTATAATGATATTTCACTTCTTTCAAAGATTTCTGAGCAATTGCAGATAGTTCTTCGTCCGCAGAGTTTGATAAGGCTTCATACATTAACTTCTGATAGACCGCAAGAACGTATACTTTAAGAACAGTCTGTGCATAATCTTCATTAGGCAATTCCACCCAATGCGCATTCACATATTCATGTTCGTATCTTAAAAATGCTAAATCATCTTCACTTTTACCATTATCGGCTACTCTTGAAGCATACACATAAAAGTTATTAGCTTGTCCCAGTTCGTCTAAAGCGATGTTCGTCAATGCAATATCTTCCTCCAGATACGGACCTTTTCCACACCATTCAGATAATCTTTGTCCCATGATGAAACTATCATCGGCAAGTTTTAATAAATAATTGAATAATGCACTCATATTACATGTTTTTTACATCATTAGGAATCTCATAGAAAGTCGGGTGACGATACAGTTTATCATCCGCAGGATCGAAAAACGCATCCTGTTCCATCCCTTCCGAAGTCACAATATATTTGCTTGGAACTACCCAAACGCAGGTTCCTTCTTTTCTTCTGGTATACACGTCTCTTGCATTCTGTAATGCCATTTCCGCTGTTGGCGCCTGAACTGTTCCGGCATGTTTGTGGGATAGTCCCGGTTTAGTCTGAATAAACACTTCCCACATATCTAAATTGGCCATAGTCAAATTTTAATTTAACAATGTATCAGTGTAACGGTTTACCAATGAGATGCTTCGATAAGCTCAGCATGATAAGGATTGTTACATTTTTACATTGGTATACTGTTACATATTATATTACTTCTTTTTGTTGTTTTTCCGCAAAAGCAGCTGCCGCTTCTTTTACCCAAAGATTTTCCTCCTGCGCTTTTACTTTGGTCTGTAATCTTTTCTTGTTGCAAGGTCCGTTTCCTTTCAAGATTTCCATGAATTCATCCCAAGGAAGTTCCCCGAAATCGTAATGACCTCTTTCTTCGTTCCATTTCAGGTCTTTATCCGGAATCGTTAATCCTAAAAATTCAGCTTGAGGAACGGTAACATCAATGAATCTCTGACGAAGACTGTCATTACTTTCTCTTTTTACTCTGTAATTCATAGAAATTTTAGAATTAGGCGAGCTGTCATCATTTGGCCCAAACATCATTAAAGCCGGCCACCAGAAACGGTTCAACGCCGCCTGTGCCATTTCTTTCTGCTGTTTTGTTCCACGGCAAAGTGCCATCAAAATTTCATACCCTTGTCTTTGGTGGAAAGACTCTTCTTTACAGATTCTTACCATCGCTCTTGAATAAGGGCCATAAGAATTTCCCATCAACATCACCTGGTTCATAATGGCTGCTCCGTCTACCAACCAGCCGATTGCACCAATATCTGCCCAACTTAGTGTAGGATAATTGAAGATACTTGAATATTTTGCTTTCCCTGAAAGCATATCATCATAAGTAGCATCTCTGTCTGCCCTGATGCTCCCGTTTCCTAATGTTTCGGTTGCAGCATACAGATATAATCCGTGTCCTGCTTCATCCTGAACTTTTGCTAAAAGAGCCATTTTTCTTCTCAATGAAGGTGCTCTGGAAATCCAGTTGGCTTCCGGCAGCATTCCTACAATTTCAGAATGGGCGTGCTGTGAGATCTGACGAACCAATAATTTCCTGTAATCATCAGGCATCACATCTTTTGGTTCTACTTTATTTTCTTCGTGAACGTACTGAACAAATTTTTCTAAGTCCATTTCTTTTGTTTTTGTAAAATGTAAAAAGTATTTATGTATTCATGAATACATTGTACATGAAGTCATTAATACAATTAAACGTCATAATTAAGCATCACCACATTGGTTGTCGGGTGACATTGACATGTCAGAACATAACCTCTGGCTACTTCTTCTTCGGTAAGCGCGAAATTTTTCTCCATGAAAACCTCTCCTTCTAAAACTTCCGCCTTACACGTACAACAAACTCCACCTTTACAAGCGAAAGGTACAGGAAGATTGTCTTTCAATGCTTTATCTAAGATTCTTTCTTTTTTTGAATTCAGGTGGAACGAATATTCATCATCATCAATGATCACCGTCACCATACTTTCTATATTGGCAATAGCCTTGAATTCTTCACTCATTTCCTCAGAATTTTCTTCATCAGGAGCAGTGAAATATTCATATAAAACCTGGATAGCAGGTACTTTTTTGTCTTTCTTTAAATAATCGGAAATTCCTTTGATCATTTCCGCAGGTCCGCAGATAAAATAAGTGGATTCCTGAACGTTGATCTCAGGATATTTTTCAAATAACTGTTCTAATTTCTCCGCTGAAATTCTTCCTTCAAATACCGGATCTTCATGTTTTTCACGGCTTACCAGATAAATTACCTTTAATCTCCCGTTGAAATGCTCCACCAATCTGTCAATTTCAGCCTTTTTCATCACATGATTCATACTTCTGTTACTGTAAAACAGGTAAGCATTGCTATTAGGTTCCTGATAAAGGCTTTCTTTAATATTGGAAAGAATCGGGCTGATTCCGCTTCCCGCAGCCAAACCTACATATGTTTTAGTATTGGTAGGATGATAGGTAGTGTTGAAGCTACCCATCGGAGGCATTACCTCAAGAATCTCATCCATGTGAAGATGTTCATTGAAATATCCAGAAACTTTTCCACCTTCCAAAAGCTTTACCAATACTTCAAGTGTATTGCTTTTTTCACTTGGAGCATTGCAAATAGAATAGGAACGGCGTTCTTCATTACCGTCTATCATTAATTTAAAATTAAGATACTGCCCCTGCTTGAACCTGAATTTATCTTTCAGTTCTTCAGGAATTTCCACCGCTACATTCACTGCATCGTTGGTATCTTTCTGAACCTTTACAGTTTTTAGCTTATAAAATGAATTCATTATTTTTTGAGTATTCTGTTTATTTTTCCGCCTTCGCACTTAGGCAGGCTGTCCTGGGCATGAATTTTTACTTTCGTGGTGATTCCTACCCGTTTTTTTATTTCGTTTTCTATATTTTTTCCGAAGCTTCCTACAAAATTAAGATAATCGTCGGTATTTATCTCAAGTTGCTGAGCTTTTACCAGTTCATCATCAATTTCCACATCAATATCCAATGCCACACACATTTGCTCCTTTTCAACAGGAGTTAAATAATAATTCGGAACCACTCCTTTCACATGAGAGAATACTTCTTCAATCTGGCTCGGATATACATTCACTCCTCTTACAATCAGCATATCATCGGCTCTTCCCACAATAGGCTTCATTTTCACCATGGTTCTTTTAGCATTCAGATCATAGTAAAGACTCGTAATATCATTCGTCCAATACCGTAAAAGCGGCATCGCTTTTTTCGTTAAAGTAGTGATCACCAAGACTCCTTCTTCCCCAAACGGAACCGGCTGTTTGGTTACCGGATCTAAAATTTCCGGATAAAAATGATCTTCCCAGATATAAGCTCCGCCTTTCTCTTCAAAATCTTCCATGGAAACTCCGGGACCGATAATTTCACTTAATCCATAAATATTAGTGGCATGAACGCCTAATTTCTCTTCAATGTGTCCTCTTATAATTTCTGTCCAGGGTTCCGAACCCAACACAGCATATTGTAAACTGATTTCCTCCGCAATAACCCCTCTTTTAGAAAATTCATCCGCAATGGTCAAAGCATAAGATGGGGAACAGCAAATAACTTCAGGCTTGAAATCTAAAATTAAATCTACCTGTCTTGCTGTCATTCCTCCTGAAATCGGAAGAACGCTCATTCCCAGTTTTTCTGCTCCATAGTGCAAACCCAAACCTCCCGTAAAAATTCCGTATCCGTAAGCATTGTGCAACTGCATTCCCGGTTTTGCTCCCGCAGCATTTAATGATCTTGCCACTACTTCACTAAAAAGATCCACATCCTCTTTGGTATATCCTACAACCGTTGGCTTCCCTGTCGTTCCGCTCGAGCAATGAATTCTTTGAAGCTCATTTTTCGGGACCGTAAACAAACCAAACGGATAGTGATCTCTTAAATCCTGTTT